>CAJQQG010000001.1 GCA_905480425.1 uncultured Flavobacteriaceae bacterium
TTTTCTTAAATTACATCACATTTTAAGCACAATTGGTGTTATTAGACCAAAGTTTTTTATTTTTGCCAACAATTTAAATTCTTAAAACCAATATTATTATGTCAGACATTGCATCAAGAGTTAAAGCTATCATCGTTGATAAACTGGGAGTTGATGAAAACGAAGTGGTAACAGAAGCTAGCTTTACTAACGATTTAGGGGCAGATTCATTGGACACCGTTGAGTTGATTATGGAATTCGAAAAAGAATTCGATATTCAAATCCCTGATGATCAAGCTGAGAATATCGCAACAGTTGGCCAAGCCATAAGCTATATAGAAGAAGCTAAGTAATCTATGATTTCTTAAATAGAATTTTAATTATCCATGTGGTAAATACTCCGCATGGATAATTTTTTTTAATTTACATTTGGTTTATATCTAAACTAAAAACAAGTTCAATGCAATTAAAGCGAGTTGTAGTTACCGGATTGGGAGCACTTACACCTATCGGGAATACTCTTTCAACTTATTGGGAAGGGTTACTTTCTGGTACTAGTGGTGCTGCCCCAATAACTTATTTTGACCCTACCCTTTTTAAGACGAAATTTGCTTGTGAGTTAAAAGGTTTTGATCCATTAGATCACTTTGACAGAAAAGAAGCGAGGAAATACGACCGTTTCGCACAATATGCTTTAGTTGCAGTTGATGAAGCACTTCAAGATGCAAAATTCCCTATTGAAACTGCAGATAAAGACCGAGTAGGTGTTATTTGGGGGGCAGGAATCGGTGGTCTTGAAACGTTTCAAAACGAAGTACTAAACTTTGCGGCTGGAAACGAAAACCCCCGTTTTAATCCATTCTTTATTCCCAAAATGATTGCTGATATCGCTCCAGGACTAATTTCCATAAAATATGGTTTTAGAGGGCCTAATTTTGCAACAGTATCAGCCTGTGCATCAGCGTCAAATGCAATGATCGATGCCTTAAACTATATTCGTTTAGGCTATGCAGACGTAATGATTACTGGTGGTTCTGAAGCGGGAGTAACAAAAGCAGGAATAGGTGGGTTTAATGCAATGCATGCTCTTTCAAAAAGAAATGAAGATCCAAAAACAGCTTCACGTCCTTTTGACAAGAACCGCGATGGTTTTGTGTTAGGAGAAGGTGCAGGAGCATTAATTTTAGAATCTTATGAGCATGCTATTGAAAGAAATGCTACTATTTATGCTGAATTAGCTGGAGGAGGCCTTTCCGCAGATGCACATCATATGACCGCTCCACATCCTGAAGGTTTAGGCGCTATTAAAGTAATGGAAAATTGCTTGAAGGATGCCAACTTAAAACCAAGCGATGTTGATACTATAAATATGCATGGAACCTCAACGCCATTGGGTGACATTGCGGAATCAAATGCGATTATTGAAGTATTTAAAGAGCATGCCTATGCAATGAATATAAATTCAACCAAATCGATGACAGGCCATCTTCTTGGTGCTGCTGGAGCTATTGAAGCAATTGCCTCAATTATGGCTATAAAACATAGTATTGTACCTCCCACAATTAATCATCAAACTGTTGATGAAAATATTGACCCAAAGATCAATTTTACCTTTGGAAAAGCACAAAAAAGAAATGTAGATGTTGCATTATCAAACACCTTTGGGTTTGGAGGTCATAACGCTTGTGTTTTATTCAAAAAAATACAATAACTTGTTGTTGTGAAAATTCTTGAATACATAAGAAAATCCCGAATGGAAACGTCTGGGATTTTTTTTACTCACTTGCGAAAAAAACTTGGCATTAAGACAATGAATAAAGCGTTGTATAAGCAAGCATTTACTCACAGCTCATTAAACTTAAAAGATACTTCTGGTAACAAGCTTAACTTTGAACGGTTAGAGTTTTTAGGTGATGCACTGCTAAGTGCTATTATTGCAGAATATCTTTTTTGTCAATATCCTCAAGCAAAAGAAGGAAGATTAACAAAGCTTAGGTCCAAAATAGTAAGTCGAACACAACTAAATGATATTGGGGAAAAAATGGAGCTCTTGCAACTAGCTGATTTTTCAATTCATAATAAAAAATTTGGCGATGATATACATGGTAATCTAATTGAATCGTTGATAGGTGCACACTTCATTGATAAAGGATATATCAAAACCAAAGACTATGTAATGAAAAATATTATTGATCCTTTCGTGAATATGAAATCCTTGGATTCATTAGTATTGAGCTACAAAAGCCTTCTAATTGAATGGGCGCAAAAAGAAAAGAAAGAACTTAAGTTTAATAATAAATTAGATGAAGGGTTTGACCCAAACATTAATTATTATTGTAATATACTATTAGATAAAAGATTAGTTGTGAAAGCACGTGGAATTTCTAAGAAAAAAACAGAAGAAAAAGCGGCTAAGTTGGCTACTTCAATATTAAAAATAAGTATTCCAGTTAAAAAATGAATGCTAAAAAAGTATACAATTTAGAACTTGAAGAAACTTTTGAAGAAGTTAACTTGATTGCAATTCATTCTTCCTTAGAAGGCTATCAATTAGCATTTTACTTAAACAACACCCTGAACAGTAATTTTAAAAGGAGTGAAAACGACCTCAGCTTCAAAGGCATTAAAAATAATTTTATTCATTTTGAGTGGGAAGACAAAATGTATGACTTTCAATGTTCTTTATTTTCAAATAAATACCACAACGAATTAAAACAGCAAAAGTTAATTTCCAATAATTTATTCAACCTTCCCATAAGAAATGAGGTATATTTGTTTTCAGAACTTAAACAAGTTGATTTTTTCATTAAATCTTCAGACCAAGAAACAATTGAAACTGTTTTATCACATCTCAAAAAATGGTCGAAAATATCTCTCTTATACCGAGTAAATACTGAAGTTATTAAAAAAAAAATAAACGTAATATTTCATAAATGAGTTTTATAAAAAAAACAAAAATCGTTGCAACACTTGGACCTGCAACAGCTTCTGAAGACGTCATTGAAAAAATGATTTTAGAGGGAGTAAATGTATTTCGGATTAACTTTTCACATGCTGATTACCAAGACGTTTCTGATCGAATTAAAATGATTAGAAAGGTTGATAAAAAGCTAGATACTAATACCTCAATCTTGGCTGACCTTCAAGGACCAAAACTTCGTGTTGGGAAAATGGAAGATGATACTTTTGTAAACTCGGGAGATAAAGTAGTTTTCTTAACAGACGAACCTTTTGTTGGAAATTCAAAAAAAGCTTTCATGAACTATCGGAATTTTCCTAACGACGTTTCAAAAGGAGAGCAAATTTTATTGGATGACGGAAAATTGATTTTTGAAGTTATTGAAACCAATAAATCCAATAAAGTTATAGCAAAAGTAATTCAAGGAGGTCCTTTTAAATCAAATAAAGGAGTCAACCTACCTAATACAAATATTTCATTACCTGCATTGACCGAAAAAGACATAAAAGATGCGGAATTTATTTTTAAACAAGATATAGACTGGATTGCCCTTTCGTTTGTGCGTTTTAGCCAAGATCTTATTGATTTGAAAGAATTAATGGCAAAACATACAGATCAAGAAATTCCAATTGTTGCTAAAATTGAAAAGCCAGAGGCAATTGAAAATATTGATAAGATTATTGCGCATTGTGATGGGCTAATGGTTGCCCGTGGTGATCTTGGAGTGGAAGTGCCTGCACAAGAAGTGCCATTAATTCAGAAACAATTAGTGCTTTTAGCAAAGCAAGCACGAATACCAATTATCATTGCAACACAAATGATGGAGACAATGATTGACAGTTTAACCCCTACACGAGCCGAAGTAAATGATGTTGCAAATTCTGTGATGGATGGAGCAGACGCTGTAATGCTTTCTGGAGAAACTTCGGTTGGTAAATATCCTGTTGAAGTCATAAAAACAATGACCGGAATCTTAAAAGCCGTTGAAGGCTCGCCTTTAATTAAAGTTCCTCAAATTGCACCTAATATTCGTACAAAACGTTTTATTACTAAATCAATTTGTTATCATGCAGCACATCTAGCCAACGATATTGATGCAAAAGCAATTTGTACACTCACAAATAGTGGATATACAGCCTATCAAATTTCAGCATGGAGACCTGAAGCTCATATATTAGTCTTTACATCTAATAAAAAGATTTTAAACCAGCTAAACCTTTTGTGGGGTGTAAAAACTTTTTATTATGACAACTTAAATAGTACGGATAAAACTATTGAAGAAATCAATAAAATTGCTTTAGAAAAGGAATGTGTAGAAAAAGAGGATATGCTTATCAACTTAACATCAATGCCAATAAAAGTAAAAGGAATGGTAAATACATTACGTGTTTCTGTAGTTTAAAAGGGCAAACTCAACTGTTCATTTTGAATTGTAAGCTTAACGATTTGAGGGTTCTTTTTTTTTGTGTTAAGATTTGAAAGAGAAATTCCAACTAAACGAACTGAATTAATTAACTTTTCTTGATATAGTAACTTTTTTGCTTCTTCAAAAATCAATTTCTTTGAAGACAAATAAAAGCTCCCTGTTTTACTTCGTGTTTGTTGAACAAAATCACTGTATTTAATTTTCAAGGTGATTGTTTTGCCTGCAACCTTATTTTTTTTCGCTCTTTTTTCAAGAAGCTCAGCAATCTCGAGTATTTTTTCTTCTAAAAACAATTCACTGCTGAGATTAGTAATAAATGTTCTTTCTGCTCCAACAGATTTTGGAATCCGATCGGGTTTAACAGGACTATTGTGAATACCACGAACTACTTTGAAATAATGCAGCCCAGCTTTTCCAAAATATTTATTTAAAAAAATATCCGTTTTAGCTTTTAAATCTGCTCCTGTATAAATACCTAAACCATACATTTTGAGTTTTGTCTTAGCTCCAATACCATGAAATTTTTTAACATCTAAATTCTCTAAAAATGGGAGAACCTCCTCTGGTGGAATTGTTTTTTGACCATTAGGCTTATTCCAATCACTTGCAATTTTTGCTAAAAATTTATTTATCGAAATTCCCGCAGAAGCTGTAAGACCAGTTTTTTTTAAAATTTTTTCCCTAATCTCCTCTGCCACTAATGTAGCTGATGGGTAATCTGAAACATCTAAAAAAGCTTCATCTAGAGATAAGGGCTCCACTAAAGTTGTGTATTCTAAAAAAACCATACGCACCTGTTGAGAAATTTCCTTATATCGATCAAATCGAGTAGGTGCAAAAATCAAATTTGGGCATAGGCGTTTAGCAAGTATACTGCTCATTGCGCTTCGTACTCCAAATTTTCGTGCCTCATAACTTGCTGCAGAGACCACCCCCCTTGAACCATCACCTCCCACAGCTAGTGCTTTTCCTTGCCATTCTGGATGATCTAATTGCTCTACAGCAGCAAAAAAAGCATCCATGTCAACATGGATTATTTTTCGCTTTTGATCAAACATTAGTGAATCCTCAGTTAACATTAATAATTCCTGTCTTTTACATCTATTCTTTTTAAATCATATTTCCTTTGTGCCTCACATATTTTAATGGTGTAATTAGAATATGCAACTTCACGACCATACTTTTGTGCCCTTAAATGTGCGGAATGCTCTTTCCATTCTTGAATTGCAGCTATTGATTTCTGAAAAGAAATAGTTACTCCTTTTCCTGACTTTTCTCTGTAAGATTCAATCTCTATAAATCTATTTTGATAATTAACATTTTTAAACATTTCTTTTGAAAATTATATATATTTTAAATCTTACAAATCCAAGAGGGAACTTGAAAAAATGACCGCATAGTAATTAGATTCCACTATTTCTTATAAATTTTAACATTTAAATTTCCTTCTGCATCCATGTGGGCACGGTACATGCCTGGAGTATTCATTTCCATTGCAACATTTCCTTTGGTATCAATCCCAACAACGCCACCGTCGCCTCCTAATCCTCCAACTTTTTCATGAATCACAATTCGTGAAGCTTCTTTGATAGAAAGGCCTTTGTATTCCATCAAAGCAGAAATATCATGCGCTACTACTGAACGAATAAAAAACTCACCCCATCCAGTTGCAGAGATAGCACACGTTGCATTGTTGGCATAAGTGCCTGCACCAATTATAGGGGCATCACCAATTCGATTCCATTTTTTATTAGTCATACCTCCCGTAGATGTTCCTGCTGCTAAATTACCTTCGAGATCAAGAGCAACACAACCAACAGTTCCATAACGCTGATGTTGTAAAAAAGAAGTTTCTGCAGAAGAAATAGGTTTATTTCTTAAAGCCTCAAGAGCTTTAACGCGTTTTAATGCCTTGACTCTATTATCAGTGAAAAAATATTCTGGCTCTACAAATTCTAAATTTTGAGTTGCTGCAAAATTTTCTGCTCCCTTTCCTGAAAGCATTACATGAGGAGAGTTTTCCATCACTTTTATAGCAGCTGAAATAGGATTTTTAATAGTACTAACACCCGATATTGCCCCAGCATCTAGGTTTGAACCATTCATAAAAGAAGCATCTAATTCTATGGTTTCATTTGAAGTAAGTACTGCTCCTTTTCCTGCATTAAATAATGAAGAATCTTCCATTACATGGATTGTTCTCTCAACAGCTTCTTGGCTAGACCCACCATTTAGTAATATGGTATGACCAATCTTAATTGCTTCGGTAAGTACCTTCTTATAAGCGGCTTCTTTTGCTGGTGTCATATTTTCTTTTAAGATGGTTCCTGCACCGCCATGAACAACAATCCCAAAAGTAGGGGAAAGTGATTCCTCTATTGATATCTGTTGTTTACAACCTAATATAGCTATTAGTAAAAGAAGTGATGTTTTTTTCATTGTATTGTTAATTTTATTAAATGTAAGTTTTTTTACCTCAAAAAAAATGGGGAGACAAAATGTTTAACCAAAAACTTAACCCTTCATTCTGTTAACTAAAATCTAGTATTTTTGTATAAATTTATATCATGTATTTATATTTAAAAACTGTTCACTCCTACTGGGCTTTTTTTGTCCTTTTTGTTTTAGTTGCTGCAATTGTCAATGCATTTATTGGCCGTTATATGGGTAAAGAATTTAGCGTAAAAGACTTGAGAATAAGTCTTTTTGGGCTTATATTTTCTCATATACAATTACTTATTGGCCTAATTTTGTACTTTGTTTCTCCATGGTTTGACCAGTGGGCCTCAATAGGCATGGGTGTAATGAAAGACCCTCAAACAAGACTATATCTTGTTGAGCACCCCATAACAAATATTCTAGCGATTGTTTTAATAACCATGGGCTGGTCAATGCATAAAAGACAATTTGAATCATCCAAAAAGTTTTTGAGGATTATTCTTTTTTACAGCTTAGGCTTACTTCTACTTTTAAGCAGAATACCTTGGAGCACTTGGTTATAAAATATAAAATTCTTCGAATTTGAAAATACTTGAAACTCTTGGCAAAAAGATAACTTCTGAAATATCTATAGGTGTTTTAGGGAGTGGTAGCAATTCTATTCTCTGTTTATTAGAAACCGCAGTTTTGGAAGTATGATTGGCAGAGGTTATACCGTAAAGGAGCTCAAATGGAAATGAATATGATTGCAGAAGGTTATCATGCAACAGAACCTGTTTATAAGTTAAATAAATCTATTGGAAATAATAGTCCTATAATTGATACTGTTTATGGAATTCTTTTTTTAAATAAAAGTCCTAAAAAGAGTTTTCAAAAACTTTCAAAAAAACTAACCTAAAGAGTTCCTTTAAATTGTTTTAAAAAGCGTACGTCATTTTCAAAAAACAGTCGAATATCACTAATTTGGTATATTAACATAGCTATTCTCTCTATTCCCATTCCAAAAGCAAAACCTGAATATTCATCGGGATCAATACCACAGTTTTTCAATACATTTGGGTCCACCATTCCACAACCCATAATCTCCAACCACCCAGTTCCTTTTGTTATTCTATAATCAACTTCTGTTTCTAATCCCCAATAAATGTCGACCTCTGCACTAGGCTCTGTAAAGGGAAAATAAGATGGGCGAAGTCTGATTTTAGAATTTCCGAAAAGTGATTCTGTAAAATACTTTAAGGTCTGTTTTAAATCGGAAAATGAAACATCTTTGGCAATATAAAGCCCTTCGATTTGATGAAATATACAGTGAGATCTTGAAGAAATTGCCTCATTCCTAAAAACTCTGCCTGGAGAAATGGTTCTAATTGGAGGTTGATTTTTTTCCATATAACGAACCTGTACCGACGAAGTATGGGTGCGTAATAAAATATCTGGATCTGTTTGAATAAAAAAGGTGTCCTGCATGTCTCGTGCCGGATGGTGCTCTGGAAGATTTAAAGCTGTAAAATTATGCCAATCATCTTCAATTTCAGGACCTTCAGAAATAGTAAAACCAATTTGGCTGAAAATGTCAATGATTCTATTTTTAACTATCGAGAGTGGATGTCTATTTCCAGTTTGGATTGGAAAAGGAGTTCTAGTAGGATCCGAAATACTTGACTTTCCTCCAGTGCTTTTAAGTTTTGATTGAAGTTCCTTTATCTTTTCGGAAACAGCATTTTTTAATATGTTAAGTTCTTGCCCAAAAGCCTTCTTCTGTTCTATCGGTACCTCTCTAAAGGCGGCAAATAAAGTGTTAAGAATTCCCTTCTTTCCAGAATAACTAACTCTAAACTCTTCTATAGTAAGAGCATCGGTACTTGAAAAAGAATTGACTTCTTCTAGATATTTTTTTACGCGTTCAATCATAGTGTAAAAATAAAGTAGTTTTATGAAATGACACCCTGCTTAACAAATTAATCTACTATAGCTCCTTTCATTAAAACACTTTGCTCCGCGGGCTTAGGGGCTGAGCAAAGAATCTATAGTTCAAATGAGGCCCCCCTATCATCGATATAATCACATTTATAGTATCTGTAGGGCTCAAAAATACAGCAAATGATCATTTAATTCTGAATCTCTCCCTTCATTTAGCATATTAAAAAATATATATTTAAAAAAAATCTTCATTTTAAAAGCCAGTTTATACTTTCTAAACTCTTGTCTGTTAAATTCTTTTAAGCTTTAAAAATAGTATTTTAGCTATATGAATATGTTCGATGTTGTAGTCTTAATTTTAGTTACTTATGGTCTTATTAGTGGCTTTAAAAAAGGCTTTATTGTTGAGGTATCAGGAATGATTGCTCTTGGAGTTGGAATTACAGGGGCTTTTAAATTTTCTGAAATTCTAGAAAATTACCTTGTTATTTATATTGATTGGGAGCCTAAATTAATTCAAATAGTAAGTTTTATCATGCTTTTTATTGGGATTGTTTATGTAATTTCTCTTTTGGCTAAAATGTTAACCAAAGCTCTTAAACTTATTTTATTAGGTGGAATAAATCGTTTATTAGGAGCTTTATTTGGAATCCTAAAATGGATGCTTATACTGTGTGCATTGACGCTTGTTTTTAAAGAAGTAAATCAAATCCTAACCCTTATGGAAAATTCGGTTCTTGAAACTTCATTATCTTATCATATACTTCAAGAAATGGGGGAATTTTTGTTTAATTGGGTAAAGCAAAGTGAAACAATAAAAAATGAAAATATCATCTAACAACTAATTATCTAAGCTTTTTAAAGAAGCATTTTTTATCCAACCTTCAGAACCATTTGCAATTCGTATTTTTTCCCATTCATCAAGAGAGTCTAAAAGCTCAACTTTAGTTCCCTCATGCAGGGTAAATTGTATTTCAGCTCTTAAATTTGGCTCTGACCAAATATTTATTTCATTTGAAAATATGATAGCATATTTTTTATTCTCCTGTTCTGCGTTTGCGAAGAATTTGATGGTAAAACTACTCAAAAATAAAATTAAAGAAAAAAGAGATAATACAAAAAAAAGTCTCTTAAGTTTTGTTGTTTTATTCAACAAATAGATACTAAAAAATATTGCGAATAGCCAAACAAATAAAACAACAATCTTAGACCAAATTGAAGTACTGGCTAGAGCATAAAGTGAATTTTGAACCTGAGATAATTGTGATTCAGGAAGTGGTTCAATTGCATCAATAGTCATGTTTTGAGCAAAAGCACTATTAACTTTAAAATCTACATTTTCTGGGTCTAATTGCTTTGCTTTTTCATAATTATAAATACTCTCTGCAACTTTATTCAACCGATAATAAGCGTTACCCAGATTAAAATAAAGTGATGCACTGTGTTTCCCAGTAAGAAGTGTTTGTTCATATAAAGTTACCGCTTTAAAAAAATCTCCATTATTGTATGCTGTATTTCCTTCTTCAAATAAAGGAGATACAGGGGCCTGAGCTTTTAAAGAAAGAGTGCTTGCAATAAAGAAAATCATTAAAGTTAGTACGCCGTGTTTTATGTCAAAAATTTTTCTCATAATTGTCGATCTATTGAGGCAATTACACTAATTGCTTTTTGATAATCTCCTTTAATACTTACAGATGAAACTGGTGCATAACGTGCCAATTCACAATTTTCAATAACTACTATAAAATCAATAGCCGATTGTCCATCTACTTTTTTATCAAGTAATAAACGTTCAATTTTTTCTTTACTCATTTCGGTAGTTTCAATCTTAAGTTTTGCTTTTAAATAATTATGTAAAGCACGCTCTAAAGCTTCATAAAAAATACCTTGATTATGAAAGGCTTTTTTAGCAGAACTTAAATATTTACTTGCGAGTCGTTGAGATTGTTTTTGTTTATTACTAGCACTGTCTTTTGTTTGCTTAAGAATAAAACGCTTAATAAAAATTACTATTAAAATTAGGCCTATTGGTAATACTAACAATATGAAGAAGTTTAAACTCAACCAAAATTTATTTTTTTTAATCGGGAAGAGTTGAGTGTCTAATTGAATAAACCGAAATGAATTTTCTTTTGTAGAAATTATTTGTTTGGTTTCAACTTTTTCTTGATTAGATTTATTTCCTGCTAGGGGTCCTTCAAAAACATCAACTAATAAATCTTGTGAACGCAGTGTCTTATAATTAGAAGTTTTTGGATCAAAATATGAAAACTGAACAGGGGGAATTGGATATTTTCCTTGATATTTCGGAACAATTGTGTAGATATCTTCAATTGTACCTTCCATACCTGAAAGTGAAATTTTTACATTTTCCGAATGCTCTGGTTCATATACTTCGAGGGTGTTTGGAACATTTATTGAGGGTAAATTAAAAAGTTTTAAATTACCATTACCTTTTACTTTAATTTTTGCTTGAAAGGATTCAGAGGCTTTTAAGGCATTTTTATCAATGATAACGTCAAAATCAAATGAACCAACGGCACCCGTATAATCTGTAGGTTGATTTTTTTTAGGTAATGACTTCACATTGATAACTCTTCTACCTGCAGAAATAGTTTTTTGCCCTTGCGTAAGAATTCTTCTACCAAATAAATCACGTCGGTCACTTGGTACACTTAAGCTTAAATTAAGGGATAAAGGCTCTATATCAAGTTTTCCTGTTTTTTGAGGGTATAGAACAACTTTCCGCCAAACAACTTCATTAAAGGGCTCTCCTTTATATTCTCCTCTTGTATTTACTCGTACTTGACCTATCTTAATTAAATGGCTCCAAAAATCTCCATAACTAGGTGATTCTAACTCCTGAACATCGGAAATAGATATGGGGTTTCTAAAATAGAGCTTATATAAAACTGTAATTCCTTCGTTTAAATATGGTTGAGTATTTGAAATTTCTGCAACAAGACGAATGTTTTCATCAGTGATATAATCAATATTATTTGGATCGTTTGGCTTTTCTACTGCTGATATGACCTCTAATAGAATGGGTAGGGTTTTATATACTTCTCCTTTAATAACTATTTCAGCCTGGCCAAGGGTTACTTTTCCTTTTCGTTTTGGCGTTAAAAAATAGGTGTAGGTTTTAGAAAAGCTACGCACCCCATTAACCCAGGATCTGCTAACGGATTGTTGTGGTCCACTAACAATTTGAAAATTGGTGAAAGGAGGAGGGGTAAAATCATCTCCATTTTCGTTCATTACAAAATCAACACGAAGGCGTTCATTTAATCCTAATCGTTTTTTACTCACTTTGGCATCAAAACTAATTTGTGATTGTATGTTTACACTCACTAAAAAGATCAAATAAAGTAATAATCGTGAAATCAAATGTTGAGTCATAATCACCAATCTTTTTTGCCTCTTACAGGAACCCCTTTAACTTTTTTAGCGTTTACTTTATCTTGAACTTTCTTTTCCTGATTATTCATAGCCTCTAACAAACTTTGAACTTGTTGAGGTGAGAGTTGACCATCTCTTGGAGATTGTTTTTTTTCTTGAGGTTTGTCCTTAGATTCATTAGGCTTTTCATCTTTTTTTTGATCACCTTCGTTTTTAGGCTTGCCTTCATCGTCTGATTCTTCTCCTTTATCGTCTTCTTTATTTGGATTCTTTTCATCTTTATTTTCTTCTTCACCCTCTTGATCCTTATCTTCTTCTTTTTGATCTTCCTGATCTTTATCTTGCTGCTCGTTTTGATCTTTTTTATCCTCCTGCTCTTGTTCCTCAGGAGGTTTCTCTTTCTCCAAAAGCTCTTTAGCTAATGCATAATTATAACGTGTTTCTTCATCAGAAGAATTATTACGTAAGGCACTTTTATATGCTTCTACTGCTTTTTGATAATCCTTTTCTTGCATATAAACATTTCCCATATTATGGAATGCTTTATGCTTATCTTCTTTTGAAGTTGCAAATTTTTGTGTTTGAAAAAAACGTTGTGATGCTTCTTGATATTTTTTGTCAAGAAAATGGGTGTTTCCAAGGTTAAATAGTGCCTTAGCTTTCTCAGGGGCGAGAGAAAGTGCTTCACGATACGCTTTTTCAGCCTCAACGTATTCTTTTTCTTGGGCCTTTTCATTTCCTTTGAAAATATGATTTATCACTTTTCCTTCTTGAGAAAAACCAAAGGAAAAAAAGCACAATAATATTATAAAAAGCTTATTCTTCATTTTCATTAAATAAGTTCAATTTCTTAATCCATTTTGTTTGAGTCTCAAACAAAAATAAGTCGAATATTAAAAAGAATAAGGCCCCAATCAATAAGGGTTGGAAACGATCTTTATAGCTAACAAATTTTTTAGCCTCAAATTCTTTTTTGTCCATTGCTTTCAATTGTTCTGAAACAAAATCTAATACCACTTGTGTATCATTTCCATCCTGATATTTTCCATCAGTGGCTATTGCTATTGCTTCCAATATTTTTTGGTTTCGTTTAGTAATAACAACTTCTCCATCAAAATCTTTTTTATACGACTCTATCACTCCATTTCTTTTTAGTGGGATGGGAGACCCAACTTCAGTACCTACTCCAAATGTGAAAATTTTTATTCCTAATGCTGCTGCTCTTGAAGCAGCATTTGAAGCCTCTTCAGAATGATCTTCACCATCTGAAATTAAAAATATAACTCTATTGGTTTGGTCTTCATCATCAAAAAACGTTCCAGACAAATCAATTGCACTGTCAAGAGCAGTTCCTTGAGAGGAAAGCATTTCTGTATTGAGTGCTTGAAGGAACATCTTGCCAGCACTATAATCTGTTGTTATGGGAAGCTGAGGAATTGCCTGTGCTGCATAAGCTATTATTCCTATTCGATCACTTGTCAATTGATTTAAAATAGCTGAAACTAAGCGTTTAGATTTTTCTAAACGGTTAGGAGCTACATCTTCAGCAAGCATACTTTTGGAAACATCTATTGCAAAAACAATATCTACTCCCTCTCGTTTTACAGTTTCAAGTTGAGTACCAATTTTTGGATTCATTAGGCCTAAAACCAATAAAAAAATTGCAAGGCTAAATATCACTAACTTTAAACCTGGTTTGAATTTTGAACGCTTTGAACTTAAAAAATCTAAAAGTACTGGGTTAAAAAATAAAGTTTGAGTTTTTCTTTTCCAACGCAAAACAAATGCATAAAATATCCAAAACACAGGAAGTATTATTAGAAGGAAGACATATTGATAAGCGTCTATCTGATACATTTATATGAAACTTTTAAATAGTGAATTTCGTCCAATCCACTCAAGTGTAATTAAAACTAAGGCAAGAATTATCAATAAGCGATATTTTTCGTCATAATTATAATACTTGAATTCTTCAACTTCAGATTTTTCAAGCTTATTAATTTCCGCATAGATTTCTTCTAACTTTTTGTTATTAGTAGCTCTAAAGTAAATTCCTCCCGTTGATGAAGCAATTTCTTTGAGTAAGGCTTCATCAATTTCTACTTTAGTCAGGGCATATTGAAATTCTCCATTGGGTAAAATACCAACTGGAGCGAGCGCAGTTCCATTACTACCCAAACCGATGGTATAGGTTTTAATGCCAAATTCAACTGCAAGCTCAGTAGCAATTTTAGGATCAATAAAGCCAGAATTATTTACTCCGTCTGTTAATAAAATAATTACTTTACTTTTTGCCCTGCTATCTTTTAATCGATTAACGGAAGTAGCCAATCCCATTCCAATAGCAGTTCCATCTTCTATGAGACCTTGATAAGAAATTTCCCTCAAGGCACCTTTAATAATACTTTTATCACTAGTTATGGGAGTTTTAGTATAACTTTCTCCAGCATAAACCACCAAACCAATTCGATCTGAAGTCCTATCATCAACAAAGGTTGCTGCGACTCTTTTTAAAGCACTTAAACGGTCTGGTTTCAAATCTTGTGCCAACATACTTGAGGAAACATCAATAGCCATAACGATATCTATACCATTATTTGTTTTTGTTCGAGTAGAAACATCTAATGTTTGAGGACGTGCAATTGCGAAAATAATTAAAGTCATTGCTGAAATTTTAAAAGCAAAAAGAATTGGGTAAATCATACTCAAAAAAGATTTTTGCTTTGAAAAACTAGAAAGACTAGACATTTTAAGTTCAGGTTGTGCTTTTCTCCATGTAAATAAATGCCATAAAATAACTACTGGCAATACTAATAGTAGCCAGAGATAGTTTGGATTTGCAAAATAAATACCTTCAAACATTTACTTATAGTTCTTTTATCAATTCTATACTATTAATTATTCTTTCCTCAATTTCAGTCGCATAACGATCTTGTTTTTCATACATCATGGTAATTATAATTGTTCCTTCTTCAAAGTTTATCAATAGAGAAGTAAAATTACAACGTACTCTTTCGTTTTCTCCCTGTCGAGGATAGTCTAATGTTCCATAAATTTTAGCAACAGGTATTCCAGAAGGAAGTGTTAGTTCATCATTTTTCATTAAAATATTAACTGCCCCTTTTGCTTCGAAATTAGAAATAATAGATGTTATCAAAGCTTGTCCTCTTTCTGCATCTGCATCTTTTGGAATCGATGATTTGTTTTGTGAGTTTTCATTTTTTTGAAGATCTGGTTTTGGAAAATCAAACAACAAATCTATATAAAAAGGGCTGTCTAGGCTTCCTAAGTTAAACTTCTGAAGCGTTTTTGACTCAAGAGAGGCTCGTGCCAAAACTTTAGGTGTTTCAATTTTTAAGGGGGGGATTCCATATTGACTGCTTACCCATTGACCACTTGATAAAGCTTTCGTAGGGTACTTGAAGAGCGTATCTCGAACTGGATAATAGCCATAAACTAACATAGAAATAGATAAGGCTAAAACGGTTAAAAGTCCTACGCCAGAAAGTCCCCATATCCATTGTTCTTTTCTGCGCTTTTGGGCTAATAGTTCTTGATAGGCCTCTTTTTGTTTTAATTCTTCCTCAGTAGGATCTGGAAGAGCTTCTTTTGTTTCAATTACGACATGTTCAACTGCAATTCGATCTTCATTTGCAATTCTATATTCTGGCATTGATTTTGCGAATTTAACCAAATCTGCATTTCTTAAAACCTTTTTTAAACTCTTCAATGTAACATGATCCAAATCTAACGTTCCTGCATCTTTTCGCATTTCTAGCTTTGCCAATAATTCCTCCGATGTACTTTCTAATGCATCTATTTTTGCCTCTTCTTCAAGGTAACGACGAACCACATCCGTTAAGCGAGAATAATATTTTTTATATTCATCTTGTTCTGACGGTTTTTCTCCTTCCAAGGCTTTAAGTTCTTCAATGGCTCTATCAAATGGAGGAAGCTCTCGTTTTCGAAGTTCTTTTCTCCTTTTTTGGAAGAAATAAGCATATAAAATTCCTGCTAAAACTAATGAGAACACTGCGCCCCATAAAAGTTTTACTATAAATACTTCATAGTTCTTATCAACAGTTATTAAGGGCTTAATGTCATATAATTTTTGTTGAAGCGTATCAACAACAACAGTCTCCACCCTCACTGGAATAAGTGCTGCAATTTTAGAAAATCCATTAATTATTACTTGCTGTTGAGGCAAAAAATAATTCCCAGAATCGAATTGAATGAGTGCATATTTTTTTGTGTACAAATAATGAGATTGCGTTTTAATGGTGTCTACTAGACTTTCTTCAAGAAGCTCAAAAGGAGTAAAAATAGGTTGATCCGGAAAAATAACTTGTGCCGTACTATCTGCTTTTACTTGAAGAGTATAGTTTATTTGCTCTCCAATTTTAAACTTTGTTGAATCTATAGATACAGATAGCTCTCCTTGGCTCTGAGACCAAAGTGAATTCATCAAAATGAATGCTAACAAAATATAACCTGTTTTTTTCATTTTAAATTCTGGCTTTAAAATAACCCAATAATTTTTTTACATAGCTCTGGTCAACAGCACAACTCAGACTACCTGCTCCATTTTTTTTAAAAAGTTCCTCATAATTACTAGCAAGAGCTTTATAATGTTTTTCATATTGATTTCTAACACTTTTTGAATGAGTGTTTATCCATTGAACGGAACCTGTTTCTGCATCGCGCATAGAAACAATTCCTAATTTTGGAAGAACGGCTTCTAAGGGATCATACACTCGAATTCCTGTTAAATCATGCTTTTTTGAGGCAATTCGTAATGTTTTCTCATAGCCTTCATCCATAAAATCAGAAAGCATAAATACTATGGCTTTCTTTTTAAGAACACTTAAAAGAAATTCTAAAGCAGTAGCGAGATTTGTCCTTTTACTTTTTGGCTCAAATTCTAACAATTCTCTAATGATTCTTAGAATGTGTGAACGCCCTTTTTTGGGTGGGATAAATAATTCTACTTGGTCAGAAAATAACAATAACCCTACTTTATCATTGTTCTGGAGGGCTGAAAAGGATAGGGTTGCAGCAATTTCAGTAAGGATTTCTCTTTTTAGCTGGGTTTTAGTCCCAAAAGTTTCTGAACCACTCACATCAACAACCAACATGAGTGTTAATTCCCTTTCTTCTTCAAAGATCTTTACAAAAGGTTCATTATACCTTGCTGTGACATTCCAATCGATTGCGCGGATATCATCTCCATATTGATATTGACGTACTTCACTAAAAGTCATGCCACGGCCTTTAAAGGTAGAATGGTATTCTCCTCCAAATAGATGATCACTTAAACGACGTGTCTTGATCTCTATTTTACGAACTTTTTTCAGTAGCGCTTTTGTATCCATTGCGTCCTATGCTGTAATCTAAATAGTAATGAATTAGTATTTTAAGGAACTTCTACCTCATTAATGATTTGAGTAATCAAATCTTCTGTAGTAACATTCTCTGCTTCTGCTTCATATGTCAAACCAATTCTATGGCGCAACACATCATATATCACTGCACGTACATCTTCCGGGATTACATATCCTCTGTGCCTTAAAAAGGCATGGCATTTGGCAGCAGTAGCCAAATTAATACTTCCCCTTGGAGAGGCGCCAAAACTAATTAAAGGCTTGATTTTATCTAAATTATAATTCTCAGGATATCTTGTTGCAAAAATCAAATTAAGAATATAATTCTCAATTTTTTCATCCATATAAACCTCACGAACCGTTTCTTGAGCAGATATTATTTGCTTGGAAGTTACTACGGGCTTGACCTTAGCTGAACTACTAGAAAGATTGTTTCTAACAATAAGCTGTTCTTCTTCTAATTTAGGATAATCTATTACAGTTTTTAACATAAAGCGGTCTACTTGTGCTTCTGGCAGGGGATAGGTCCCCTCCTGCTCTACTGGATTTTGAGTAGCCATTACTAGAAAAGGCGCTTGAAGTTTAAAAGTAGTATCACCGATTGTAACCTGCTTTTCTTGCATCGCCTCTAAAAGAGCTGATTGAACTTTAGCCGGTGCTCTATTAATCTCATCTGCTAATACAAAATTGGCGAAAATGGGTCCTTTTTTTATTAAAAAATCATTCTCTTTAATATTGTAAATCATAGTTCCTACAACATCCGCAGGAAGCAAGTCTGGTGTAAATTGAATACGACTAAAACTTCCTTTAACAGCTTGACTCAAAGTATTAATTGCCAAAGTCTTCGCAAGTCCAGGCACTCCCTCTAGAAGAATGTGGCCACGACCTAACAGACCTATTAAAAGGCGCTCGATCATGTGTTTTTGTCCCACTATTACTTTGTTCATTTCAAACGTAAGCAAGTCGACAAAAGCACTTTCCTTTTGAATTTTCTCATTGATTGCATTTATATCAATCACTTCATTAGTACTATTTTTCATCTAAATATTCTATGTTTTTTCGGACAGCAAATTTGAAAAATATATTTTCTATTTATTGTTAATAATAGGTTAAAAATTGAGGAACATTAAAATTAAAGAAATACCCGAATGTTCTTATTTTAGTGGTGAATTTAAGGCATTTAATCTGTATCCGAAGAATCCTGATTAAATTTTATCAAATCAAAATATGTATTTTAACAAAAAAACTCGATTAAATAACGAATTCGTGTATTTAGAAATCGGATAATTACAAAACAAAAATCAGTGAAAGACAATTCAAGAATAATCTCTGGCACAATGAATTGGGGCGTTTGGGGTAATGATTTTGACTCTTATAAAATGGAATCACTTTTAGAAAAAACTTTAGAAATCGGAATTAACACTTTTGATCATGCCGATATTTACGGAGGTTATACCACTGAAACTACTTTTGGAACTGCATTTAAAAATAGTAAGATCGATCGGGAAACTTTACGTTTTATATCCAAATGTGGTATCCAGTTACCTTGTGAAGAAAGACCACTTCCCGTTAAACATTATAACTACTCACAAGCACATATTCGCATGAGTGTTGAAAATTCATTACGCCGGCTAAACACAGAATACCTTGACGTACTTCTTCTTCACCGTCCAAGTCCACTAATGCATGCAGAAACCATTGCTAGAGTAATTCAAGATTTGCAACAGGAAGGAAAAATAATTGAATTAGGCGTTTCTAATTTTACACCCTCACAAATAGAGTTATTACAACAAGAATTAACCTTAACATGGAATCAGATTGAATGTTCTTTAACTCATGAACAGCCTCTATTTAATGGAACACTAGATTATATGAAAGCTCAAAGCATTGGCGCAATGTCATGGAGCCCATTGGGGAGTTATTACAAAAAAAATAGTGTTAAAATAGATCGAATTTCAAAATGTATTTCCCCTCTTTGTGAAAAATATACTTGCTCAAAAGATCAGTTGCTACTTGCCTGGTTGCTTCATCATCCTTCAAAAATATCTCCTGTGGTAGGAACTACTTCAGTAAAACGTTTAAAAGCTTCCCAAGAAGCTCTTTTAATAAATTTAGAAATTATAGATTGGTTTTTAATGTTGGAAGCAAGCATGGGAAAACCGTTACCTTAAAGACCATATGAAAAATAAAATTGTTCTAATTACAGGAGCCAGCAGTGGAATTGGTTGGGCAACAGCAGAAGCTTTTGCTGATCAGGGTGCAAACCTAATCTTATGCGGAAGGAGAAAGGAAAGATTAGAAAAATTATCACAGAAGCTAGCAACAAAAACCCTTCTTCTTACCTTTGATGTTCGTGACAGAAAAGCTGTATTTGAATCTCTTGGGCATCTTCCTAAAGAATGGAAAAATGTAGATATCTTAATTAATAATGCTGGAAATGCACATGGTTTAGATCCTGTTCAAACTGCGAATTTAGATGATTGGGATGCTATGATTGATGGAAATGTTAAAGGACTGATGTATGTCACAAAAGCTATTCTTCCCAATATGTTAAAGTCAAAAAAAGGTCATATCATAAATCTTGGTTCCATTGCGGGAAAAGAAGTCTACCCTAATGGAAATGTTTACTGCAGTAGTAAATATGCCGTTGATGCTTTTACTCAAGGTTTGCGAATAGATTTGAACCCCGACGGAATAAAAGTAAGTGCTATACACCCCGGATTAGTGCATACAGAATTTTCTGAAGTTCGCTTTAAGGGGGATCAAAATCGTGCCGATAAAGTGTACGAAAGAATCGAAGCGCTTAAAGCTAAAGATGTTGCAGATGCTATTCTTTATATTGCGCTTGCACCAGCTAAAGTTAATATTGCTGATCTGGTATTACTGCCTACCCGCCAAGCTAATGCATATATTTCAAATAGAAAATAATAAAAAAGTTTAGGTGTCTTGTTGAATATCTATTCTTCCAACCCTTCGGGATATAGAAAATCATTATAAGGAAAACGTGTAATGTGTATTTCTCTGACTTCTTTATACACCCGTTGACGAAAACCTTCTAAATTATCTTTGTTTAATGCCGAAATAAAAAGAGCATTCCCATTCATTCTATTCATCCATGTCTGTTGCCATTCTTCAAGGGTATAGTTGCGCTCACTTCGTTGTTTTATTAGCTCTGTCTCATCCCAAGGTTCATTTTCATAGGCATCAATCTTATTAAAAACCATGAGAGTAGGTTTATCCAAACTTTTAATTTCTTTTAAAGTCTGATTTACAGAATCTATATGTTGTTCAAAATTTGGATGAGAAATGTCGACCACGTGCAATAACATATCTGCTTCTTGAACTTCATCTAATGTACTCTTAAAAGATTCTACAAGTTGAGTAGGTAGCTTTCTTATGAATCCAACCGTATCGCTCAATAAAAAGGGAAGGTTTCCAATAACAACTTTTCTAACAGTTGTGTCTAAGGTGGCGAAAAGTTTATTTTCAGCAAATACTTTACTTTTTGCAACCACATTCATGAGGGTTGATTTTCCAACATTCGTATAACCTACCAGAGCAACTCGAACCAAAGCCCCCCGATTTCCTCTTTGAGTAGCCATTTGCCTGTCGATAGTAATCAACTTTTTCTTTAAAAGTGAAATTTTATCACGTACAATTCTTCGGTCGGTTTCGATTTCAGTTTCACCTGGACCCCTCATTCCAATACCTCCTCGTTGTCGCTCTAAATGGGTCCAAAGTCCTTTTAACCTTGGGAGTAAGTATTCATATTGTGCTAGTTCTACCTGATTTCTTGCATAACTTGTTTGTGCGCGTTGCGCAAAAATATCAAGTATTAAGCCGGTGCGATCTAAAACCTTTGCCTTTAATACTTTTTCAATATTTCCTTGTTGTGCAGGTGTGAGTTCATCGTCAAAGACAACAGTTGAAATATCATTATCGGTTACATACTCTAACACTTCTTGAAGTTTCCCTGATCCAATAAACGTTTTGGGATTTGGAAGATCAATTTTTTGAGTAAAGCGTTTCATTACATCTCCTCCAGCTGTAAAAGCCAAAAAAGTAAGTTCATCTAAATATTCTTTCGACTGGACATCGTCCTGTCTAAAGTTTATAATTCCCACCAATACTGTTTTCTCAAATTCGAGCGATTTTTCTTCAATCATATTAGTGGTTTTCCCATTTTTTTAATTCAAATTTCTTTCCATCAAATTCACCATAAGTGAAATGTGTAATCCAATCACCAGTGTTAACATAAGTTGAGGTATTATTTAATTTAATTTCCATGGGAAAGTGACGGTGACCAAAAATGAAATAGTCACGGTGTTTTTGAGCTAATTTTCGTTTTGAATAGATTGCCAACCATTCCTTTTCTTCTCCCAAAAAGGAAATATCTTCATCCCCTGAAAGTATTTTATTTTTTAGTGAAAAATATTGGCCCAACCGTATCCCTATGTCAGGGTGGAGGGCTTGAAAAAGTCGTTTGGTTAAGGAATTTGTGAAAACTTTTTTCATCCGCTTATACCCATTGTCGTTTGGGCCCAAGCCGTCACCATGTCCAATGTAAAAAGAAGTGTTTCCTAGCATAAAGTCTTTAGGCTTGTGGTGCACAGGAATACCTAATTCTTTCTCAAAATAATTCTTCATCCATAAATCATGATTACCAACAAAATAGTGTACTGGTATTCCATTATCAACAAATTCAGCTAGCTTTCCCAAAATTCTAACAAAACCCTTTGGAACTACTGTTTTATATTCAAACCAAAAGTCAAATAAGTCACCTAATAAAAATAGTGCCGCTGCATCTTTTTGAACATGATTTAACCAGGACATAAAGATTCTCTCTCGCTCCCTACTGTCTTTAAAGTTAGGAGCACCAAAATGCTGGTCAGAGGCAAAGTATATGTTTTTATCTTCAGGGATTTCCATTTACTATCCTATAGCTTGTTTTAAATCTTCTATTAAATCTCTTGCGTCTTCAATTCCAACGCTAAGTCGAATCAAAGAATCAACCACACCGCTTTTTTCTCTTAATTCCTTGGGAATTGAAGCATGCGTCATACTTGCAGGATGGCCTGCTAAACTCTCAACACCACCTAATGACTCTGCAAGTGTAAAGAGTTTTAGACTTTCTATAATTTTTATAGCGGCATTGTAATCTCCTCCTTTAGTTACAAAAGAAAGCATACCACCATAATCGTTCATTTGAGCTTTTGCCACTCTATGGTTTGGATGCTCATCAAAACCTGGCCAATAAACTTTTTCAATTTTAGAGTGTTGTTTTAAGAAATGAGCTATTGCCGCTGCATTTTCACAATGTCGTTGCATTCTTACGTGAAGAGTTTTAATTCCACGGAGGGTTAAAAAACTGTCCATAGGTCCGCATATAGCTCCACTTGCGTTTTGAATAAAACCAATTCTTTCAGCTAATTCTTCATCTTTAACTACCAGAGATCCAAGTACAACATCTGAATGCCCTGCTAAATATTTGGTAGCAGAATGCATAACAATATCTGCACCTAAAGTTAAGGGCTGTTGAAGATACGGAGAGGCAAATGTATTATCTACTGCTACCATAATTCTATGTTTCTTAGCGAGAGTTGTAATTGACTTTATATCAATTATATTCATCATTGGATTAGTCGGTGTTTCAACCCACAAAAGTTTGGTATTGCTGTTAATAAATTTCTCAATTTTTTGAGGGTTATCCATTCCAACAAAATGAAACTTTAAACCAAAATCTTCAAATATTTTAGTGAATAAACGATATGACCCTCCGTATAGATCGTCTGTTGAAATAATCTCATCTCCAGGTTTTAATAATTTTAAAACAGCATCCATAGCTGCTAGTCCAGAACCAAAAGCAAAGCCAAATTTTCCTGCTTCTATACTTGCCAAAGATTTTTCAAGTGCTTGACGTGTAGGGTTATGGGTCCTGCTGTACTCAAATCCTTGATGTCCACCAGGTGTGGTTTGTGCATATGTTGAGGTTTGATAAATTGGGGGCATCACTGCACCATAGGCTTTATCGGGCTCTTGACCTCCGTGAATCGTATTACTATTAAAATGTAGTTTTTTTTTCATTTTACGCTTTTTTGCAACAATATTTACCATGCAAATGTATTTGATTTTAAGCAAAAGGGCTGTTTTTCAATAAAAATGATTTTTCTTTGTTACCTGAAAAATAGATCATGCGTAGTTTTTATTATTTGAGTAGTTGCGACAGTTGTAAGCGAATTATGGGGACTCTTTCTCTAGATTCTTCAATAAATAAAATCGATATTAAAAAAAATCCTTTAAATGTTTCCCAACTCGAAGAATTACATACTATTTCTGGAAATTACGAGGTCTTATTCAGCAGAAGAGCACAACTTTACAAGCAGCGTGATTTAAAAAATAAAATACTAAGTGAAGAAACCTTAAAACAACTCTTACTTGAGCACTACACTTTTTTGAAACGTCCTGTACTTATTTATGATAAAATATTATTTATTGGCAATAGTGCTGCAGTTGTCGAAAAGGCGAAGACTTTCTTAGATGAACAATAGAATTTTAGCACTTTTTGCTGCCTTAGGAGCTACCACTATTTATGGAATAAATCATACGGTTGCAAAGGTTATCATGCCCCATTATATTGGACCTTTTGGTTTTATTATGCTGCGTGTAGTAGGTGCTACAGTTTTGTTTTGGCTTGTAAGTCTTTGGATGCCTAAAGAAAAAATTGATCGTAAAGATTATCCTAGAGTTTTTGGAGCTTCTCTATTAGGAATGTGTATTAATATGCTTATGTTTTTTAAAGGATTACAGCTTTCTACTCCAATAAATAGTGGTGTAATCGTAACTTTAACTCCAATAATTATTCTTATTCTTTCTGCTTACTTTTTAAAAGAACGGTTAACTAGATTTAAATATTTAGGAATTTTCATAGGCTTTTCTGGTGCCTTATTACTAATTCTTTATGGTAATACTTCGCAAGTTTCTAACGCCCCAAATGTGCCACTAGGAAACATTATGATGCTTATTAATGCCATTAGTTATGGTGCCTATTTAGTCACTGTGAAGCCGTTAACTAAAAAATATAGTACCGTAACCTTAATGAAATGGATGTTTTTACTGGGTGTGTTTTTAACCACTCCTATCACTTTTTCAGAGGCAAGTGCTGTTTCTTGGAGCACGCTTCCCCTTGATGCTATTTGGCGAATGGCCTTCGTAATTATTGGTACTACTTTTTTAGCCTACTTATTTAATGTATATGCTTTAAAAGCATTGCCCCCAACTACAATTGGGGCTTTTACTTATCTACAACCTTTAATAACTATAGTTTATGCAGTTTTAACCGGAAATGACACCTTAGATATCGTTAAAGTTTTGGCTTGTATCTTGGTGTTTTTAGGAGTTTATTTAGTTTCTAAAAAAAGTAATAATCAAATTAAAGCAGTTGCTTGATGAAATATGTTTATTGTAAATAAAATACAATATTTTAATTGATTCCTGTTTCAGACAATACTATTAGTAAAGCTAATTGAATGGCTTTATAACCTTCTTCATTTACCCACCACTCGCCCAGGGAGTGTGCTTTTCCTCCATTTCCTCCCCTACCAATAGTAACTGAAGGAATCCCTTTGGTGATAGGAATATTAGAATTGGTGGAACCACGTGTTAAAAAAGGTTCTGCGCCAAAATGAGTTGTTGCAGCTAATGTTCTTTGAATTAATGGGAGTGTGTCTGAAAGTTCTCCAGAAGGTCTATTTCCTATTTTATCAATTTTAACCGTTAAATCTGGACCTTGTCGTTTAAGATCATTTTGATGTGCTAATGCTTTTTTAACAGCTTCCTTTAAAATTACTTCCATGGCATCTAAACGTTTGGGCTCAATGGAGCGAATATCAATTTCCATAATAGATTCAAAAGGAATTGAATTGATGGAGGTTCCGCCAGAAACAACTCCAACATTATAACTAGTCTTTGGGCCTTTTTCGGTATAAATATCTGATGCTCTTACAAAATTACCGATGGCTTCTCCCATTGCATGATGAGGATTTCCTAATCCAAAAGTACCCCACGAATGTCCTCCAGGACCCTCGAAAGTTACGCGATAGCGATAAGAACCTAAGCCTTTGTTGTTGACTCTCCCAATATTTCCTCCATCAATAGCAATCCAGCTATCGATTTGAGGTCCATTTTCTCTAAAAAGGTGTTTTACTCCTCTAAGGTCTCCCAATCCTTCTTCTCCGACAGATCCAACAAAGAGGAGGTTGTTTTTGGGCTGAATATTATTAGCTTTTATAGTTTCGAGAATCGTTAATATCATACTTAAGCCTCGAGTATCGTCTCCAATTCCTGGAGCAAACAAGGTGTCGTTTTGAATTTTAACCTCCACATTTGTTCCCTCGGGAAAAACAGTATCTAAATGTGCATCCAGGGCAACTGTTTGCTTTCCTTCTGATCCTAGAAGAAGTCCTAAAACATTTCCTTCCGAATCAATCCAAACGGAATCCATTCCTAAATCTCTATAATATTCCGCAAAAACTGTCGCCCGCTTTTCTTCTTTAAATGGTGGCGCTTCAATCTCGGTAAGAGCGATGTGACGTTCTAAGGTTTTGGTCTCTAAGCTTACAATATGCTCAAAAGCTGCTTTCACTTTTTTATTTTTAACTAATCTTTTAATGGCCTTTGTGTATTTCTTTTCAATTGTAATCTTATCCTGACAAAAGGATAGGTTTATAAAAAAAAATGAGATAAGAAAAAGGGATGTTCTGAAAATCATATTTTTTTTTATTGGATCAAATCTTTTGGAATTTTATTCCATTTACGAGTGTCTTTTGAGGTTATCACTTTATAATTAGCGGTTTTAAATGAGGCTTCAAATTGATTTGTTAGATCTAAAGGTAGTGATGTTAATTTTCTTGAATTTAAATTCAACCAACCGCCTATCATTTCGCAACGTGAAATATTAGTGCCTTTTTCATTATAAAAATTATGTTCAAATTCAAAAAAAGTACCTTCTTTACTTAGTCCTGCCAACGCTGTAGATACACGAATTTTTTGACCCAGGAAGGCTTCTTTGAAATAGAAAAACTGCTCGTTAAAAACAACTGGGCCTATCATCATTTTTGATAGTTTTTTATTGTTTAAGCCTAAGGATAACAAAAAGGCCAAACGTGATTCTCCAGCATATGTAATGTATGACACATTTGCTAAATGGCGATTTGCATCCAAATCACTCCATCTTATTTCAAATTCTTTTAAAAACATCCTTTTAATTTTTTTATAAAACTATTCTTTTTCTATTTTTAACGAAATTTAATTCATGAAAAAAATCATTACTGTTTTCTTATTCTTATTTTTATTTAGCTGTGGCTCAAAAGATGAAAAGAAAAAAGGATTCGAATATAATCGTACTCAAAAGATTGATAAAAAATCTAATGATAGAAATGTGAGTAAAACTCCTGTAGATTTAAACAATAAAGGTATTGGTCCCATAAAAAAAGTTGATTTTGAAACTACTATAAATAATGATTTAGCTGAAAAAGGAAAAGCGACCTTTAATCAGAAATGTACTGCCTGTCATATGGCAAACAGAAAATTGATTGGCCCAGCAATGAAGGGAATTTATGAGCGTCGTAGTCCAGAGTGGGTGATGAATATGTTGTTAAATCCTGCAGAAATGTTAAAAAAAGATCCTGTAGCAATTGCTTTGCTTAAAGAATATAATAACATAATGATGCTAAATCAAAACTTGACTAACGAGGAAGCACGCAGTATTACTGAATACTTGAGGACTTTGTAATTCTTTTGAGTATCCATTTGCATATTCATTTGCATATTTATCAATAGTACCTCCTTTTCATCTGTAAAGTGTAAAAGGTTTACACCCCCTTAAATCAACTAAAATGAAATCAAAATTTGCTCAAATGGTTTTTCGGATATTGGGTTATATTGCAAAATCAGGTTGGATTGTTGTAATTATATTTGAACTTATAGATGGAAAATATTTTTCTGCAATAGGATGGTTTTGTTTCGGTTTAATATTTTTTTTCCCACAATGGCTTTATAAGAATTTCTTTGGTGGATAGTATTTGTAAGTGTAAAGGGTTTACAGGGGTGTTTTCTATTTCTTCAATCATTTAAAAACTATGAAGCAATAAAAAATGAAAATGAAAATAACAGCAAATAAAATTATAGGTCTTGAAAAAAATTCTTTCATAATACAAAAATAACGTTTTCTATTTATTGACGTTTTCTTTTAAACCACAGGCATATCATCTTCTGTAAGTTCTAGAATACACTTTACCAAGAATGAAACAAGCTACTAATGAAGTAAGTGAATACTTGCATTTGTTTGTTAAGTAAGTTCTGGGATTTGTGATTTTTTAAGTGTAAAGTGTAAAGGGTTTACACCCCTTCTGGAAGTTCTCTGCTTTCAACATCAAAACCTTCACCTGACTCCTTTTTAGTACAAACATCCAAAAAGACTGGTTGCTCCCAAGCGCCTTCCGTTTCTCCTGAAACGTGCTTTAGTTTTGGTAATAGATATTGCAATCCTATCTGCAGCATCTTCAGTTTCTGGTCGGTTGTCATCTCACTAATATCTAATTGAGATACTACGTCATCCATTACTGTCTGTAGTTTGTTTTTTACTTCTGTGGTAAGTTTATTTGGCTGTCCTGCTATTCTGCCCATATTTTATTATTTTAGTTATATGAAAGACTTTCTTAAAAAATATCCTGAAATTTTATTAACTGGGGGCATTCTTTTATCTATTGCAGGTCATTACTATCCTGATGAAACAGCTACTAATAACTTTATTGCAGCAGGTATTTATATAGTCTCTGCTGTACTTTTTGTACTTGCAGCAATTGGCTTTCTTATGAAAAACAAGAAATAAAAACCTGTACTTTATTTTTTAGAGAAAGTCATTATCCTTGACTTGCTTTCAAATCTACTTGTCTGATTGTTTAGTTTTTGATAAACAACCCTTACAGTTACTGTGCTTCTATTGTTGGTCATATAATTGATTATTTAAACGTTTCTATTATTAGGTATACTATCCATACGAGTATTAAAACGATGAAGTAAATCTCAAACGCTTTCGTCTAAATATTCATCAAGATTAAAAGCTGTCTGTAAAATTTAAAAGGTTTACACCTTTTTTGGAAGTGGTTTCCTTTCAGTCTCCCAACCGCCATTTTCTTCGCCCATATTATCTTAACAGAAATAGATATAACATCCTTTTTTACTAAAGGATTAATTTAACTTCCAACGTAAACCAAAGAAAAATCGAATACCTTGGTTTGATGCATAAACATAAGAAGGATCAAAAGTTAATGCAAAAGGATTATTTTTTGTAGACATTGCATTTCCTTCTGTATCAAAAGTAACTTCATTATCAAAAGGGTCAAATGATCTCGCAATACTATCTCTAGGTGGTGTAAAATCTAGTAGGTTTTTAACACCACCATAGGATTCAAAAGTGTTATTCCAAGATTTTGTTAGCTGAAAATTTAAAATATGAAAAGTTTTTGAATAAGAAGATCTAGGATCAAGTATTCCGAGGGTTGGTAACTTTAAGGGCCCTGTAGCTGTCCCTGTTATATCTAACACAAGATTTGAGGTTATCCATTTTTTCTCGATTTTCCAAACCCCTTGAAACCTTTCGGTCAAGTAAGGAGTTGTTCTAAGCTTTTGCTTATTTATATAAGAATCAATATATGTTGCTCCTAAATTAACTCTAAAACCATTTTGAATCAAAAGGTTAAAATTCAGTGAAGCTCCTTGATGTATTGAATTCCCATTGAGATTAGCATAGATAATTTTATTAGGATCGGTATCGTAGTCTGGAATAATTTTATTTGAAAATTGGGTATGAAAAATACTGAAATCAAAATCTACTATTGCTCCTTGTTTTAAGTATAACTTTTTAAGAAAATTACCATTTATATTCCAAGATCTTTCCGGATCTATATCTTCTAAGAAAACCACATCACGAGCTCCAGTTAAAGCTGCATGATCTTCCGTAAAAACTTGTGCTACGCGATAGCCAGATCCAATACTAAATCGAACGGTTGTACTTTTAGCCTTATTACTTATTTTATAATTAACTCTAGGTGTCAAAATATTTCCATGAAGGGAATTATAATCATAACGAAGACCAAGTAATAGAGTGTTTTTTGAATTGAATATTATCTCATCTTGAATAAATATTCCTGGTAAATGTGTAATTTTCTCCTGATTTAGTTTTGACAATTCATTAAATGTGGCTGTGGTATCATCATCATAGATTGTATAGCGATATGCCATTCCAAGTAAAATGTCGTGACGTTTTATGTTTTTATTCCAAACGAATTGTCCAAAACCAATTGTTTGGTTTGCATTGAAAGAAGTTGATCCATAAACAGAATTTTGATTATGGTCATTTAAACTGAAACTAAATGAAAACTCCGAATTTAATTCATACTTACCAAAAATTTCAAATCGTGCAGTAAAAATACTTTCTCCATAAATACTTTCTCCTCCGCGATATTCAGGCGACCAATTCATTTGGCCACCCCACCTGTCTTCATAGACAAATCGGGTTGCAATTGATAATTTTTTTCCAAAAGTTAGCTTGTTAAAAATAGAAATACGGTCCTGTAGTGTTAAATCTGTGAAACCGTCTTGATTATTATCTATTGGGTTTGAATAATTAAAATAATTTATACCTATCAAACCTGAATTTTTATCAGATAAACGATACTTAAATCCAATATCTGTATTAATTTCTCCCCAGCCTGATAAAAAAGAATCTACGGCTAGTTTGGATGTATTTTCAGGTAACCTAGTAATTAAATTGATCACACCCCCAATGGCCTCTGAACCGTAAAGTGTTGAGGCAGGACCTTTAATCACTTCAACGCGTTCAATCAGAGATTGTGGTATCCCAGATAAACCATAGACGGTTGACAATCCGCTAACTATTGGTAAGCCATCTATAAGTATCATTGTATAGCTTCCCTCTTGACCATTGATATGAATATCCCCTGTATTACATACATTACAATTCAACTGTGGTCTGATACCATTAATATTTTCTAAGGCCTCAAAAATTGAAGCTGTTGGGTTAGCTTTAAAAAAAGTTTGACTGTACACTTCAACTGGCACAGGACTATCCAACTTAGAGACCGGTTTTAAAGTCCCTGAAATTACAACCTCATCTAAGGTTTCATCAGATTCTAAAACTATAATTCCAAGATTTAAATCTCCAACATCTATTTTCCGTATAACTGGTTTATAACCGATATACGAAAATATTAATTTTTGATTTTTTAAATTAGCAATGTTTAATTTAAATTGTCCCTCAAAATCGGTTATTGTTCCAATATTTGAACTTTTTAAAAGTATAGAAACACCCTCCAGGGGTTGCCCATTAAAAAAAACCTTTCCCTTAACAGAAAGTTCCTGTGCTGAGGCTATTTGAATTATAAAAAAGAGGAAAACCAAACGAATTGTCATATTTGATTATATTAATTAGTTTTATACTACAAAACATTATTAGTTTACAAATGTATTAATTAGTTTTATACTGCAAAACATTATATATGAAAAATACTATTGAAAAAGAAAATTATCTAAAGGTTGTTTATAAGATGGAAGAAAAATCTCAAAAAATTAGTGTCACATCTCTTTCAAAAAATTTTAATGTTAGTATGTCTACAGTATCTAATATGATCAAAAAATTGGTTGTCATGAATTTGGTAGACAGTAAACCCTATAAACCAATTATTTTGACAAAACAAGGAAGGCAGAGTGCTTTAGAAATAATTGCAAAGCACCGTTTAATCGAACTCTATTTAGTAGAAAAAATGCAATTTAGTTTAGATGAGGTACACGAAATTGCTGAAGAAATTGAACACATAAAAAATACAAAGTTTTTTAATCGAATGAAGGAAATTTTAGGAAATGCCCAGCTAGATCCACACGGGTCGATTATCCCAAAGTGTGACTTTTAGTTTGTTAAAAAATTCAAGAGAATATCTATAAATAGTGATGTGTGAGAGAACAAAAGTTTATGTAAATGCAAGGTTATTTAGGGTGTTCTGATACTTAATCAAAACTTGGCTAACGAGGAAGCACAGAGTATCACTGAGTATTTAAGGGCTTTATAATTTTTTTGAGTATGTATTTTGCATATTCATTTTTCATATTTGTCAAGAATACCGTCTATTTTCACCTAAACTTTTAATAAGATAAAAAAAGTTTGTAAAGCATAAAATGTATACGACTTGTTAATGGTCTTTAATTGGAAAAGTTCCAAATGGTCTAATATCAGAGTTCCATCCTCCATTTTCTTTATCTCTGGTTACGATGTCAATAAACAATGGTCAGTCTAAAACCTCTTTTTCATTTGACTCGTGCTTCAGTATTTGGAACTGGTATTGCAGTCCCATTTGGAGCATCTTTATTTTTTGGTCTGCGCTTATAGAATCAATGTCAAGCTGAAATACTACATCGTCCATATCTAGTAAATTATGCATTTAAAATGAATAATCTTATTTACGTATTTAGTGATCTCTAAATCATTTCGTAAACTGATCAATTTAATAACCAAATTATATTCATAATTATATAGTTATACTAACTATAAAAAGATGTTTACTTTGACGGAGATTCAATTGATTTAACTAATCTAAATCCTGTATGTTGTAAACCAGTGTCAGGAGAGGACTTCATCCTTGAAGCTACTCTATAGCCTGAACAATATGCATCATTGCAAAGAAAAGATCCTCCGCGCATAACCTTTTGCCTTAAATAGGGTTGGTAAGGATCATATGGTGCTTCAGGACCTTGAGGATTATTCCCTCTTTGACTTTCAAAAGATTCGTAATAAGTATAATCATACCAATCTGAGCACCATTCCCAAACATTACCAGCCATATCAAATAGACCGAAAGGGTTTGGTTTAAAAGAGCCTACTGGAGCAGTGTAAAAAAACTCATCCTTAAGTGTATTCTTATAAGGGAAACTCCCCTCCCATGCATTTGCTTTGGGTTCTCCAGTTGTAACTGCTTCGTCGCCCCATGGATACTTTTTATTCACTCCTCCACTTGCGGCCCATTCCCATTCTGCTTCTGTAGGTAAACGCTTTCCTGCCCAAGCGGCATAAGCTTGTGCATCATACCAAGAAATATGAACTACAGGATGGTCCATTTTATTTTCAATCGAACTTCCCTTTCCTTTTGGATAACGCCAACTGGCTTTAGACTTCCATTGCCACCATGCACCATAATCATTGAGGTTTACAGGACCATCTGTTGCTTCAAATACTAATGAAGCTGCTTTAAGTAGTGAGTCATTTGGCTTAGGTGTATCTGGAGGAAGTTCTTTTTTCAATTCCTCCCAATTAGGTTTTTTTTCTGCAGTAGTTATATATCCAGTAGCATCAATAAATTCCTTGAATTGAAAATTGGTAACCTCGGTTTGATCCATCCAAAAAGCATTAACATGAACAGGATGAATAGGGGATTCATCGTCTCTAGCTTGTTCATCGCTGCTTCCCATTAGAAAATCACCAGAAGGAATCATTACCATACCATCTTTTATGACTTTAGGTAGATTTTTCAATTCCTTATTAGCACATTTAGCAAAAAATAAAAAGATAAATAATCCCGAAAGTAGATTAATTTGAAGATTTTTAAATATTTCTAGTTTCATCTAAATCGTATCTGTTACTGTTTTTATAAGGTATATTTCCATTTGATGTCTTTAAATTGTTTTTATGATGATTTATAGTTACTTAAATTAATAGAATATTTTGATTTTAAACACTCTTTTTAAATTACTCTTTAAAAAATTGATTATTATTTAAGCTATTTTTTTTGTAGTAGTGGAATTTATTAAACATCCAGAATACGGGAAAAAAATAAAATGAGGTTTTTTAATCTGACATTATAAATAATAATATTAAATTTAAATATATGATACAACTATACATAACACTATTAACAGGTTTAATTTTTAACTCTAGTTATAGACCATATTATGAAATTAAATCAAATTTAAAACCAAATTTTATTATTGTTTTTGTAGATGATATGGGTTACGGAGATTTAGGGTCTTATGGGCATCCAACCATCAGCACACCCAATCTAGATAAAATGGCCTACGAAGGCCAAAAGTGGACTCAGTTCTACTCTGCGTCAAGTGTTTGTACTCCAAGTAGAGCAGGATTATTAACTGGCAGACTTCCAATAAGAAATGGAATGATTGGTTCAAAAAACAGAGTTCTATTTCCAGATTCAAAATATGGACTACCCGATTCTGAGATTACTATTGCAGAAAAATTAAAAGAAAATGGATATAAAACTGTAGCAATAGGTAAATGGCATTTAGGCCATAAGAAAGAATATCTTCCTCTTCAACATGGATTTGATTATTATTATGGCATTCCATATTCGAATGACATGGATAAAATCAATGGTGAAACATGTTGTCCTGGATCAAAATATTGGCAAAAATATCAAAATAGAAGTCCAGGATCAACTAATTATTACAATGTTCCTTTGATTGAAAATAATGAAATTATTGAAAGACCAGTAGATCAAACAACAATAACCAAAAGGTTTTCAGATAAAGCGGTTGAATTTATCAAAAAAAATAAAGAAGATAATTTCTTTATTTATCTGGCTCACAACCTACCACATATTCCCCTTTATGCTTCAGATGATTTTTTAGGAAAAAGTAAA
>CAJQQG010000002.1 GCA_905480425.1 uncultured Flavobacteriaceae bacterium
ACAGTTTCTTTTGTTTGGACTAGTGTTGTAATTATTTTGGTAAACTATTTAATAACACAATTATTACTCACTTAAATGATTAATGTAGAAAATATTACGAAATCATTTGACGAAACGAAAGTTTTAAGAGGTATCTCTGCCATATTTGAAAAAGGAAAAACTAATCTAATTATTGGACAAAGTGGATCTGGAAAGACTGTCTTTTTAAAATCATTATTGGGACTTTTTGATACAGATATGGGAAGTATTATGTTTGAAAACAAAGTTCTCAATGATATGACCGATAAAGAACGTGCAATTCTAAGGCAAGAAATGGGAATGGTTTTCCAAGGTAGTGCATTGTTTGACTCTATGACAGTTGAAGAAAATATAATGTTTCCGATGCAAATGTTTACCACAGAAATAGATTCGGAAATTAGGGATAAAGCAAATATTGCCATCAAAAGGGTAAACCTCACTGATGCAAATCACAAACTAACAGATGAAATTTCTGGAGGAATGAAAAAAAGAGTTGCCATAGCACGAGCTATTATCATGAATCCAAAATACCTTTTTTGTGATGAACCAAACTCTGGACTAGACCCTAAAACCTCAATCTTAATTGACAATTTAATTCAAGAAATTACAAATGAATATAATATTACCACTGTTATTAATACACACGATATGAATTCGGTAATGGAAATTGGTGAAAACATTATTTTTCTTCAAAATGGTCTAAAAGAGTGGGAAGGTAGTAGTCAAGAAATCTTCAAAACGGACAATAAAGCAGTAACTGATTTCGTATATTCTTCCAACTTATTTAAAAAAGTACGCAAACTATACCTATAAAAACAAACTTAAAGCTTTATCACCTCAGCGTGTGGACTAAATACATAAATTTTTCCAGTTTGAACTTCTTTACATTCAAAACGTGTTCTTCTTTTTTTGATTTTTATAAATTTTTTACCATTATAAATTTGAAACATTGCTCCATTTTCAATTTGATAAATAAACGTTTGGAATTTATTTTCATCGAAGGTTTTTAAGGCCATTACCAAATTGAAGTCTCTATCAGTAGTTGCTTTTGGATCTTTCATGTGGCGAGCAAGAATACTACAGATAGGATCAGGAAATACATTGGGACATAAAAAAGGAAGAAGTGTTTCTTGAAAAGCTTTTTTCCACTCTTTACCATGAGGCTTGACTCTATGACCAAATTGTTTCACTACTTTATAATGCGCCAACTCATGAAGCAAGGTGATTAAAAAGCGATAAGGATTTAGTGAGTTATTAACCGTAATTAACGACATACCATTTCTTTTTAAACTGAAATCACCATGCTTAGTTAACCGCTGTCTGGTTACTTTAATCTCAATAGGAATTTTTTGCAAATATTCCCTTAACTGACCTTTAGATGCTTCTGGAACATATTGAAATAGCTTTTCCATATTATCATCTTTTAAGGAGTTGAGGAAGAAATAGGTAAAATTTTACCATTATAAAATTGATGTCCAGTTAATGCAAATTGTGCAATATAAGGTGCTATTTCACCTGCACTTAATGGAGCTCGGAATCCAGGGAAAGCTTTTGCTAGCATTTCTGTTTGAACTGCACCTAAAGCAAGCCCGTTAAAAAAAGGTCCAGTTTCTTTATATTCTTCTGCAAGTAACTCTGTAAGAATATTTACAGCACCTTTACTGCTACTGTAGGCCGATAAGCCTGAAAACTTAGAGCTTCCGCCAATACCACCCATACTACTAATATTAACTACATGTCCCTTGGAAGAAATCAGAGGTAATAGTAATCGTGTAATAGAAGCAAGTCCAAAAACATTAACGCGGTATATAGCTTCAAAATCATTTTTTGTAGTGGTCGAAAAAGATTGATTAATAAGAGAACCTGCATTATTAACTAAGGCATCAATACTTATTTGATTTGAGTTAAGTTGCTCAGCGAATTTAATAATTGATTCTTCATCTGTAAGGTCAAGACTTATGGGATGTAATTTTTCAGAAGCTACTAAAGCTTTAATATCTCTTGAAAGTGCATACACAACGTGACCTTGGGACACAAGAAAACGCACAAGTTCAAAACCAATTCCTTTACTAGCTCCTGTAACAACGATTGTCTTTTTCATTTTCCAAAAATATAGATAAAATTAACCAGTTTAAGAATAGAACTTAGAGTAACATAGTTAATGGGTTTTCTACATACCCTCTTAAAGTTTGCAAAAATTGTGCTCCAGTTGCACCGTCTACAACGCGATGATCACATGCTAAAGTTAACTTCATAGTATTCCCTATAACAATTTTATCTTCTTTAACTACTGGCTTTTTGTCAATAGCCCCTACAGATAAAATTGCTCCATTTGGTTGATTAATTATAGAAGTAAATTCCTGAATACCAAACATTCCTAGATTAGAAATTGTAAAAGTACTACCATCCATTTCACTAGGAGTAAGTTTCTTATCACGAGCTCTTATGGCATAATCCTTAACCGATGCGCCAATTTGAGATAAACTTTGCTCATCTGTAAACTTGACAACGGGAACTACCAAACCATCTTCTACAGCAACAGCCACACCAACATGAACATGATGGTGTTGAGTTATTTGTGAATCTTCCCATTTTGCATTTACTTGTGGATGAAGTTTTAATGCTAAAGCAGAAGCCTTCAACACAATGTCATTAAATGATATTTTAGTCTCTGGTAAACTGTTGTATTGTGATCTAAACGATATGGCATTATCCATATCAAATTCAACACCAAGGTAATAATGAGGCGCTGTAAATTTTGAGTTAGATAAACGCTTTGCAATTGTTTTCCGCATTTGAGAATTTGCAATAACCGTTACAGACTCAGTTCCGCTTGGAGTAAAAGGCTGAACCATTCCATACTGTTGAGGCTGATAGTTATCAATATCTCTTTTTATAATTCTTCCATGTTCACCAGATCCTTTGATTTGGTTCAAATTTAGACCCTTTTCATTTGCCATTTTTTTGGCCAAAGGAGAGGCTACTATACGTTCAGAAACAGAAGATACTGGATGGGAAATCTCTGCTTTAATACTTTTAGTCTCTTCTACTGATAATATTTCTGTTGGTGTAATTGATTCTTTTATTGGGGCTGGTGTAGCAATTTCTTTACTTCCATGTGCCGCTAAAACAAGATCAACATCAGTACCTTTTTTTCCAATAATAGCTAATACACTATCTACAGCTGCTGTTTCGCCTTCATTCAAACCAACATATAATAGGGTTCCTTGATAAAAGGATTCAAATTCCATGGTAGCTTTATCTGTTTCAATTTCAGCAAGAATATCACCTTCGTTTACCGTGTCACCAACTTTTTTAAGCCATGAAGCAACAGTTCCTTCTTCCATCGTATCGCTCAACCTTGGCATTGTGATTAATTCAGCACCTTCTGGCATAGAAGCTACTTCTGTTGATATTGAGACTCCGGAAGCTAATTCATCAACAGGGGCTTCTTGACTAAGCTCTCCTCCTTCTTTTAACAAGCCTGAAATATCTTCTCCTTTCTCTCCAATAATAGCAAGAAGAGTGTCAACTGGTGCGGTCCCACCTTCTTGAATTCCAATATGAAGAAGTTCTCCTTCATTAAAAGATTCAAATTCCATAGTAGCTTTATCTGTTTCAATTTCAGCAAGTATATCACCCTCATTAATTTTTTCACCCACTTTTTTAAACCATTTCGCAACAGTCCCCTCTTCCATGGTATCACTTAATCTTGGCATGTTAATTATTTCTGCCATACTCTATAGTTTATGTTTTATAAAAGGATAATCTTCTTGCTCGTATACTGCATCATACATTAAGCTTGGATCAGGGTAAGGAGAAGATTCTGCAAATTTTTCACATTCTAAAACACGAGCTTTAATGTCTTTGTCTACTTTATCTAATTTTTCTAGAGTTGCATACTTTTTTGATAAAATCATCTCTTTAACTTGGGTGATAGGATCAATTTTACGGTACTCTTCCACTTCTGATTTTGTTCTATAATGTTGTGCATCTGACATAGAGTGTCCTCTATATCTGTAAGTTTTCATTTCTATAAAGGATGGACCACCACCAGAACGAGCTAAACTTATTGCCTTGCTCATTGTTTTTGCAACTTCCACTGGATCCATTCCATCACATGGCTCACATGGCATATCATAACCCAAACCAAGCTTCCATATTTCCTCGTGGTTTGAAGTTCTGGCTACTGAGGTTCCCATTGCATATCCGTTATTTTCAACAACAAAAACTACAGGAAGTTGCCATAACATAGCTAGATTTAATGTTTCATGGAGTGATCCTTGTCTTGATGCACCATCTCCCAAATAACAAAGCGTCACATTATCACGCTCAAAGTATTTGTCACCAAAAGCCATACCAGCTCCTAAGGGAATTTGTCCACCTACAATTCCATGACCTCCATGAAATTTAAATTCTTTAGAAAAAATATGCATAGAACCTCCTAAACCTTGAGAAGTTACTGTTGCCTTTCCGTATAATTCTGCCATTACTTTTTTAGGATCTACGCCTAATCCAATTGGCTGTACGTGATTTCTATAGGCAGTAATCATTCTATCTTTTCCTATTTCCATTGCATGGATAGAGCCAGCAAGAACAGCTTCTTGACCATTATAAAGATGTAAAAAACCTCTTACTTTTTGTTGAATATAAACGGCAGCTAATTTATCTTCAAACTTTCTCCAGAATAACATATTCTCATACCAATCTAAATAAGTTTGTTTTGTAATTTTCTTCATAAAATCATGATAAACTTTTCCAATAATTAACATCAAAATTACTCATTTCTGTTCTATGATTAAAATTATAGTGCCTAATAATTTTTTGAAATTTTAAAGATTACTCTTCCGGAATATCAGTTTTAGAAATTGAAACTGAATTCCCTATATCCAATGCTAACGAAAAACGAATAGTATTTTCTAAAGGGTTACGAACATTTGAAATTGAAAAAAGATATGAAATATCGATATCTACACTTTTTAAATCAAAACCAGCACCCATTGTTAAGTAGCGTCGAGAGCCTTTATCTTGATTTTCTCCAAAGAAACCAGAGCGAATCGAAAATGAATCTTGAAAACGGTATTCCAAACCTAGTGCAAAAGTGATTTCTTTAAGTTCTTCTGAAATTCCCCCTGGAGCATCGTTAAATGAAGCGAAAATACCCTTTAAAAAATCTACATCAGGCTGGCTATATTTTAAAAAAGCATTGTTTTGATCATAAACAGCAACAGGTGTAGGTACCAAAAGTTTATTGAATTCAGTATAAATTCCTAAAGTATTATTAGAATCAAAAAGTAAATCTAAACCGAGTCCTGTTTTAAAATTAGTAGGAATAAAGTTTTTTTGATCGCCTATATCATATACAAGCCTTGGACCAATA
>CAJQQG010000003.1 GCA_905480425.1 uncultured Flavobacteriaceae bacterium
TACTATACTGTAAGTTTATAGGTTCAGCGTCTCTATTGGAATAGTTAATTGTTCCCACCCATTTACCCTCGAGTTGTTTAAGTTGATTAAAGGTGTCTTTATCGTCAGTTGCAAATGCATTGGACATAAAAAGAAGGGCTGAAACTAATAAAATTTTTTTCATTTTAAATTGATTTACGATTAATAATATTCAAACATAAACCTATTATTAAAGAATCACAAATCCCAGAACTTACTGAAGGGGATATGCCGATGTTATTTATTTCAAAGTTAAACTCTATAAGAAGGTGAGCCAAATGCTTCACCATTTCCTGTTTGACAATACTGTCTTAAACTTTCAAGATATTTAGCAGAACTATAGTTCATATTGGCATAGGAATCGTCCATTTCAGCAAAGCCCTCATAAGTATAGCGTACTCTTGTTTTGCCATCATTTTCATCTAACTCATACTTCATTATGTGTCCAACATTATCGAATTCAGACTCTACAACTTCAAGATGAACAGATTCGTTTTGGGTTATTGCAGTCACTTTAAATTTAAACTCCGCAAAGTTTACAAATTCAAAATTGATAATTTCATTTAATTTAAATTCTCCTTTTACGACTGTGGTATACCATTTTGAAAGCTCATTTGAATTGGTCAAGGCTTTAAAAACTTTTTCTTTTGAAGAATTTATGTGCATAAGAAGTTTTATTGGAATCATAATTATTGATTTATGGTTAATAATATTCAAACATAAAAAAATAATTGAAAAAGCGCAAATCCAAGAACTTACTTAACAAACAAAGGTAAATCTTCATTTACTTCATTAGTAGCTTGTTTCATTCTTGGTAAGGTGTATTGTAGAACTTACTGAAGATGATATGTCTGTGGTTTATTAATGGCTATTATCTTTAGTGCTTTATGATTATTGTTGTAGGAGTGTAAATGCCGAATGTAAAAGAGTTAAGTGCTAAATCATTAAAAGAATGCTTTGTTATTATAGTGTAGTTCTCTTTGTCAATAATTTGTTTCATTTCAGGAATTTCAAATGATAGCAGACCATTAATTAAATGGGTTTGTTTTAGTCTTATCGTTTGGTTTCCTTTCGCACCTTCACCAACTACTATTTGAGTTATATATTATTCTTATATTGGACTATCTAAAAATAAACACTATGAAAAAAATACTTTTATTATGTCTTTCATTTTTAACAGTTTTTCTGTTTTCTTGTCAAGGCACAGATAATAACCCAAAACCTAATCTTAAATACCAAAATAATTTATCAACGGCAAAAAAGTTTTTTGAATTTTTTTTAACAGAAGACCTAGATGCTCAAATACCTTTAATATGTCCTGGAGTAACACATTATCCTCCATTTTATGGTTCTGAGCCTGGAAATTATGATGCTTTTATAGCAGCAGGAAAAGGATGGATGGATAATTTTGATGAAATAACATACAATGCAGAAGTTTGGTTGCCAGGGACCGATTCATTAGGCGTTTTTGATGGAAGTGTAAGAACGTATGGCTCTTGGAGTGCTAAAAACTCAAATACAGGAAATTTAATACAAAATAGAGCATATCATTCTTTTGAATTTAATGATGCAGGGCAAATTCACGAATTAAGAGACTATTTTGATGCTAGTGGTGCAATGAATGCAGCGATGGCCTCAGAAGAATAATTTACTGTACAGGATTAACAATTACTATCTATTTTAACCTATAACGTCACTAATTAACTTTAGTGGCGTTTTTCTTTTAAACCACTGGTATATCCTCTTCTGTAAGTTCTGGGATTTGTTATCTTTGAGTATTATAAAACCATAGATATTACCTTTTGAGGAATACGTTTTTAATTCTACTACTTTTTGTTCTTTCTTTTCATTTTCTCAAGAATGGACCCTCCGAACTACTACAAAAAAAGCGTTTAAAGGTATTTCTGTATGATAACCTTTCTAAAGCATCAAGTCAAAGAGCTAATATCCAATCAATTAATAATTGAGACCATCTATCAACAGGAGAATTTATTTTATTCATCCCAAATCCGTGACCCCCCTCACTAAACATATGAAGCTCTACTTTTGCTTCAGCTTGAATCCAGTCCTGGTAGATTTGAACACTTGAAGTAGGAATTTCTCTATATTCGTCATTATTTGCACAGGTAATAAATGCAGGAGGTTTATTACTAGGAACCTTTTGTCCTTTAACAATATCCATCCAAGGATAAATCGGTGCAATGAAATTTGGTTGATTTTTTGAGATTGAAGTATATGCAGCTTCCATAGTTACTGCTCCCCCTGCAGAGAATCCCATCAATCCAATTTTATTAGGATTGATATTGTATTTCGCTGCTTTTTCTCTCATTACCTCTATTGCCTTTAAAGCATCTTTTGTAGAATATGGGAGTATAATTTTGGCACTATCTATTGCCACTTGAGGGTTATCCCATAATGTTCCAGCCCAGTCTATTACAGAACCTTTTCTTGGATATGTTCTATACTTCAAGACAATTGCAGTAATTCCATTTAAAGCTAGTTTTTTAGCTAGTTTAACTCCTTCTTTTTCATAGGCACTAAAAAGAAGCGCTCCTCCAGGACAAATTATCATAGTTTTATCTGTTACAGAATTTCCATGAGCTTTATATAAGTCCATTTCAGGTTCGGATATATTATCTAGCCATACGCCTTCTTGCTCTGAAATAAGAACCCTATTTTCTTTATAAGATTTTAATTCCCATTTTTGATGGTCTAGGAGTATTTTTTCTTGAGCATTCACTGGAATTGCAATTATCAAATAAATAAAAATTAGTTTTCTCATGTTTATATTTAGTATGTTTAAATATAAACATAAGAACCAGAACTTACTAAAGATGATCTGGAATTGTAATTAAATCAGTTATTATTAACGAAATCAAATACAAAATTCTTATATTCATGATTATGGAAAATATTGCTATTCTAGCTCAGCTCATCATTGCAATTTCAATTATAGTTGTTTGGGTATTTCGCTTTGATAATATCGTTATCGAATTCAAACAATATGATTTATCTGATCTAATTAGAAGTATGGTAGGTGCCTCAAAAATAGCTTTAGCAACATTATTAGTTGTTGGAATTTTTTATGAAGAGGTGGTTTTTATTTCAGCTTTACTAATGGCGTTTTTGATGGTCTGTGCTCAAATTGCGCATATTAAAGTAAAGAACCCTTTATCAAAATATATCCCATCTTTTCTGCTTTTAATATTGTCGCTATTCGTAGCTGCGGTCGACTTCGGTTTGCTCTAAAATATGAATTTCATCCTAATTCTCATCCTCATTTCTGGGGTTTCATTTATTATTTATGGAATATCCTCTTTTTTTTCAGAAAAAATGATTGTGGAGTATGAGCGATGGGGTTATCCTAAACAGCGTATTTTGATTGGAGGACTTCAGTTTCTTGGTGGTTTAGGTCTACTCGTTGGCTTATATTTTAAGCCACTTATACCTTTATGTTCAGCTTCTTTATTGTTATTTATGCTTTCTGCAATTGGTGTTCGTATAAAAATTAAAGATCAGCCCTTAATGATGCTTCCTGCAGTTTTTTATGCTACAATAAACTTTATAGTTTTAATAAATTATACTTTTTAAAATAATAACGCTATTGTTTAAAGAAAAATGCCGCTAGAGTTAGTTAGTGTCGGATTTATATTTTTATTTAATTGATGTTAAAACCAAAAATTTTATCTATAACATCAATTTGGAGTGTTTTAATATTTAATCAGATTGATATCAAGATTCTCCTTGATTATTATCCCGAAAAATTGATCGAAGTGTTATAATATTAGTTTTAGATAATACTGGAGCGATACAATTATTAAAAAGAGCATAGCCCAGAGGATTATATTGTTGTATTCCCCCTGGAGTATTAGCATTATCCTTCCATTCTTGAAAAAATGAGAAAAGAGGGACAAGTACTAAAAAAAAGAATTATTTTTTGATGGTATTAATTTATGGTTAATTAGTAAAAGTAATTACTTATTAGGTATAGCTTTAACAAGAACGGCAGTATGAATCAAGGTAGTTGCTAATTTTCCTTCTTTATTATGCAATTCGCCTTTAAGAGATACTATTTTTTTACCTTTTTTAATTATTTCAGCTGAAGCAATAACTTTCCCAGCTAATAAAGGTCTATGGTGAATGCTGTGGAGATTTGTAGAGCTTGGGTAATAGTCTCCTTTAGATTCGTAAATTACAAGTAAGCTGGTTACATCATCTAACATTGAATTCATTTGACCACCTTGAACACTTTGATTTGGATTTAGAGCCATTGAAGTAAATTTTCCCTCCAATTTCAGAATTCCTTTTTTATATTCAATAAATTTAAATTTAAAAATTTTTCCAGTTCCTCCATATTCTTTGTGAAAATTTAAATATTTTTCAAAATCAAGGGTTGTGTTTTTCAATTAAAAATGATTGATTATTAATAAGCTACGAATATAACAAATCCCAGAACTTATTTAATATGATATGCCTGAGGTATAATCTTCTTTAACTGTGAGGATTTTGATTTTTCATTTTTGCTCATTCTCAATTATTTTAGTCAAATAACTAAAGCCAAAAAAAACAACAATCACTAGGGCAATTGGAATCCATATTCCATACTTTTCGCCAATAGGAAAAGCATTCCAATCAGCATCATTTAACTCTTCTGACAACTTTTTAAAACCATCTTGAATTAGAAATAGTAAAATAAGTTTCATCATTTATTTGAAATATATCTTAATATACAAATTTATGAACTTACTGAAGATGATATATCTTTAATTTATATTTTTCTTTCTTTTTAAATTGTAATCGTAAGCATAGGAAATTCCGAAGCAAACTAAAGAGAGTAACATAAATATTCTTTTGTAATAATTTTCATATTTGTAAAAAATAGTTAAAATCTTATAACTCAAATCATCACATAACCAAAGGCACATCATCTTTTGTTAGTTCGAGAATTCATTAAGGTTAATTTGTATTATACATTTTAGTTTTATTGAAATTATAGATTAATATTATGTTTATTTATTACTTTTAAAAATGAAAGAATCTCTACGCTACATAATTATTTCAATCATAGTTTTTTCAATCACCTATTCTTTATCCTTGTTGACTCAAATTGAACTAATCACTTATGCTGTTATAATTTCTTTCATATTACAATGGACTTTGTTTATTCCTGCTTATATTTTTCAAACTGAGAAATTTTATGATATTACTGGAAGCATTAATTACATATCAATAGTCATATATATATATTATCACAATTACATAACCCATGGTTTTAATTTAGGAAATCTTATATTATCATCCTTGATTTTTATATGGGCAATAAGATTAGGTATTTTTTTATTTTTAAGGATCCAAAATGATGGAGAGGATAAGAGGTTTAGAAGCATTAAACCATCCCCGTCTAAATTTTTCATGACCTGGACTCTCCAGGCAACTTGGGTATCAATTTGTTCACTTTGTGCATTAACAGGGATTTCAAGCGATAGTGGGATCATTATAAATAATTTATTTTTTATTGGGGTAATATTTTTTGTGCTAGGTTTCGTTATAGAGGTTGTTGCTGACAGTCAAAAAACAAAATTTAGAAAAAACCCTAAAAATAAAAATACCTTTATCAATTCAGGGCTCTGGGCTTATTCTAGGCATCCTAATTATTTAGGAGAAATTTTTATATGGACCGGCATTTCAGTGATTTCTTTCTCTTCACTTTCTAATTTGCAATTTGTCACATTAATTTCTCCTATTTTTACTTATGTTCTTTTAGTATATGTAAGTGGAGTAAGACTTTTGGAGGCAAGTGGAAATGAAAAATGGGGTCACCTTAAAAGTTATAAAGAATACATTGAAAAAACACCCCGACTTTTATTTAAGTGAAGAATTTATTACTATTTATTTTAATACTTTGGGGTATACCTAGCACATATTTTAGAAGCAAATTTCGAAAAATCATCTATGAAACTAATGATTGGAAAATAAACATTTAACCATTATTTAGGAAAGAATTAAAAGGCTTATTCTCTAAAATTTCTTCAAAAAATAAAGATTATATAAAAACCAGAAATAATTATAGAATTTATTTAATTATTTACGGAATACTATTTTTGGTTTATTCTCTTATACCCTAATTTTATAATTGATTCGGAGAACCTATACACAAGAAGATATGCCTGTGGTTTAAAAGATAACGTCACTGAAACTAGTCAGTGACGATCGTATCTAAAAAAACAAACATAAATTTATTTATATTTAGATTATTGTATTAGTCATTATCTTGTTCATATTGTTCGTCCATATAAATGTCTGTTTTAGTTTCAGATTTCCCCTGTTTAATGTTCGTATTTACTAAATATATTGCTAAAATAATTATAAAGATTATGACAAATATAATCCAACTTTTTTTTATTTTAATTGATTTTTGATTATTAATACTCAAACATAAAACTATTTCTAATTAACCACAAATTGCTAAATTTAACGAAGATGATGTTATTGTGGCTTAAAAGAAAATGCCATTAAAATTAAATAGGAGTCTAATTTTTAGAATACAAATCTCATATTAAGTATAAATTTATTAATAAATATTTTCATTAATTACAACATACCACTAAATGTCTTTTGAAAGCATTTAACCTAAAAAAGCTAAAGGTTTTTCATACATTGGTATAAAATTAATGTTATTATGAAATTAAACTTATTGTCTTGTGGAACTCAACGTCCTGATAGGAAGTTTATAAGTAAATGTATTTCTGAAATTTCTTGTAATTTAAATGAATCTTTATCAAATGAACTTACCTTGATTCTTTTAGAAGGAGATTCAATTGAAATCGAAATTGAAAACAAAAGTTCTGGTTCCGCTTTAAGAACTTTAAGAAAATTAAACATTGATTATGAAGTTATTGATTAATTTAAAATATTTTTTTAAGGTTATCAGACGTTGTATATTAATTATAAATTCATTTAAAATGAAAAATATTTTTTTTTATTTAATACTATTCTCAATTTCTTCAATTTTTTCTCAGGATATAACTTTTGTAAATAGTGAATTGCATCTAGAAAATGATGCTCCTTTTTCTGAAGCCACTATTGTAAATGGAATAATTTATTTATCAGGTGAAATAGGAACATTACCGAATGATAAAGTTGTAGATGGTGGAATTATTCCTGAAACAATTCAAGCATTATCTAATATTAAAAATAAACTTGAACGCATGGGTAGCTCTATTGATAATGTTTTTAAATGTACCTGTATGTTATCCGAAATTAAAGATTGGCCGGAAATGTCTAAAGCGTATAAAACTTTCTTTAAAGAAGAAAAATTGCCCTCTAGAAGTGCTTTTGCAGGGAGTGGATTAGCCTTGAATGCAAAGATTGAGATTGAGTGCATGGCGACTTTAAAAAATAAATACTAGAAATCATTTTAATGATTATGGTTTTTT
>CAJQQG010000004.1 GCA_905480425.1 uncultured Flavobacteriaceae bacterium
CAATCTATGAGTGAATGCATTCCTAATATTCTTTTAGAGTTAGAGCGAGAAACCCATCAAAAAGTATTAAAACCCAGAATGATTAGTGGACCTCTTCAAGGAAGGCTATTAAGCTTACTTTCAAGCCTAATCAATCCAAAAATCATTATAGAAATAGGAACCTACACAGGCTATTCAACACTATGTTTAGCTGAAGGTCTTTCTGAAACTGGGGTTATTCATACTATTGATTGCAATGAAGAATTAATTTCAATACAAGAAAAATTTTTTAATAAGTGCGTTTACAAGAAAAAAATTAAACGATATCTGGGAGAAGCTTTAACCATTTTACCCAAACTAGATGGACCTTATGATTTAGTTTTTATTGATGCAGATAAAATAAATTATGATTCCTACTTTGAGGAAGTATTACCAAAAATGAAGGTTGGAGGATTAATTATTTCAGATAATGTTTTGTGGAGTGGAAAAGTACTTGAAAAGGTAAATTCAAAAGACCTAAGTACAATGGCACTCCAAAAATATAATGAAAAATTGAAAAATGATCCAAGAGTAAAAACCGTACTACTTCCATTAAGAGATGGGATAACACTCAGCTGGGTACGCTAAAGATCTCGACGAATAGAATCTTCAAGATCATTAAAATCACTCTTGACTTTATCTACTTCCTCTTTTATGTTGTTTGTGATACTTTTTGAAGGATTTTCAATATCAACATCTACAGTTTTCTGGATTTCACTTTTAATATCATTAGTAGCTCGGCGAACCTGAGTCATTCCTTTAGCAAGTGTTCTAGCAATAGATGGTATTTTATCTGCTCCAAACACTAATAGAATAATAAAAAAAACAAAGACGATTTCAGCCCCACTAATAAATAAAAGCATGTACTAGATTTTAAGCAAATATAAGGGTAAAATAAAAATAATTAACGAATATAAAGAAGATTCAATAGTTATTTTTTAAAGCATTCAACCCTTAATTCTTGCCTTGAATTTATCAAATTCAGATGGATTTTCTTTTTTAGGCCAGCTGTTATTGTTCGTATTAATATCTGCGGTTACCTTATCTGGATCAACAGTAACTCCTACTAAAACTTTATTAGATGAAATTACTTTTCGGACACTCTTCTCGTTTTTACGCCATAATTGTACAGGATATGTAATACGTTCAGAAGACCCATCTGCATAACTATATTCAACTATTAAAGGCATAACCAAACCGCCTGGTTTATCAAACTCTACTTCATAAAAGAATTTTGGCGGAGTATTATTTACTTCCAAACCTTCTTTATTCAAATAATTCTTTAAAATTTCAGAATCTTGAATAGCGTTAGCCTTAGCAATTTTTGGATCAAAAGATTCACTTTCTTCGTCAATTTTAAAAACCATTTCAGGTAGATTATCTAAATCATAGCCGTAGGCTTTCAATCTTTTTTTAGTTTCTAAGTCTGGTGTATCAGAAAAATAATACTGTGTAACATTTTTAACTCCAATATCCACTACTTCTGTTGTGTAAAACCAACCCCTCCAAAACCAATCTAAATCAATGGCAGAAGCATCTTCCATTGTTCTGAAAAAATCTTCAGGGGTAGGATGCTTAAACATCCATCGCTGAGAATAAGTCTTAAAAGCATGGTCAAATGTTTCACGACCCATAATAGTTTCTCTAAGAATATTTAAAGCTGTAGCAGGCTTTGCATAAGCATTAGCGCCTAGTTGATATACATTTTCAGGATTAGACATAATGGGAGAAATAAAATCTTGATTTCCTGACATATAGGGTACAATTTTTTGTGGATCACCTCTTCTTGAGGGATATACATCTAAGGAGCCAATAGAATTTGGATAAGTCTCTCCAAACTCTTGCTCTGTTAGGTATTGCATAAATGTATCCAATCCTTCATCCATCCACCCCCATTGGCGTTCATCTGAATTCACAATCATTGGAAAATAATTATGCCCTACTTCATGAATAATTACACTTATCATCCCAAATTTTGTTCGGTCTGAATAAGTGCCGTCTTCATCGGGTCGCCCATAATTCCAACAGATCATTGGATATTCCATTCCTTGACTTTTGGCATGAACAGAAACCGCCTTTGGGTAAGGATAATCAAATGTAAATTTAGAATAGCTCTTTAAAGTTTGAACCACAGCCTTAGTTGAATATTCTTCCCATAAAGGATTTCCTTCTTTGGGGTAGAGAGACACGGCCATAACTTTTTGTGGGCCTACCTGAACTGCCTGTTGATCCCAGATAAATTTTCTTGAGGTAGCAAATCCAAAATCCCTAACATTCTTTGCGTCAAACTTCCATGTACTTTTCTTCTTTGAAAAAGAAGATTCTTTAGCTTTTGCCTCTTCTTGAGTCACAATAAGAACAGGTTTATCAAAACTGTATTCTGAAGCCTGAAAGCGCCTGTACTCTTGGCGAGTTAAAACTTCTTTAGGATTTTGAAGTCTTCCCGTTGCTTCCATAATATGATCAGATGGAACTGTAATATTTACCTGGTAATCTCCAAACTCAAGAGCAAATTCTCCATTTCCCCAGAATTGATAATTCTGCCATCCTTCCACATCATTGTAAACGCATAATCTAGGAAAAAATTGAGCGATTACATAGGCCTTATTTCCGTCTTCAGGAAAAAATTCATAACCCGATCTACCACCATCATCAACATGATTATTGATATTATACCACCATTTTATTTTAAAAATAAATATTTCGCCAGGATCAATTGCATTTGGTAAATCCACCCGCATCATGGTTTGATTTATCTTGTGTGGTAATGAATTGCCATTTTCGTCTTTAACCCATTCAATGTTAAAACCTCCATCAAAAGAGTCTTCAGCATAATTAGATATAAAACTACTCGGACGAACAGTTACAGAATTACTAGCACCATTTTTCTCTAAGGAAGGAGCATCCTTTTTACGAATATTTTGGTCTAATTGTAGCCATAAATAAGGTAATTGATCGGGTGAATTATTTGTATATGTAATTACCTCTTCCCCATAAAGTTTACTTGAAGCATCATCCAATTCTAGTTCCATTTTGTAATCCACTTTTTGCTGGTAATAATCAACCCCAGGAGCACCGGAAGCATTATGATATCTATTTGGATTTGCAAATTGATCGTATAGTTGTTTAAATTTGTTACTGTTGGTATGACCCTGTTGAATTTGTGCATTTGTATTTGCAATAAAAAGAAAAACTATGAGGATGTAAAAATTTGTTTTAAGATATTTCATATTAACCTTATTAAATAATTCTGAATTATAAATATACTATTTTATTGGTTGTTTAATAGAGAAACGAAAAGTGTCTTTAATTTGGTAAGTTTATGGCTAAAGTTGGTGATTTTGAATGAAGTAAAAAGCTATTTCTACTTGCTTCATTTTTATAATGAATGATATTTTGCTGTGAATCAAAAAGATCAAAAAACATGCTATTTTTTATTTCAATGGTACTTGGAATTTCATCTAAATATAATTCTAGGTAACACACTACAATATCATTTTTATATTCTTTACCTAAATAAGAAATTTCTTGTGGTTTCCCATTTATAATTAATTGAAATTCTTTTTTTAAATGAGATTTAAGAAGACTATCACTATGTTTAGTGTTTGAATCTGGAAATAAACGAAGAGATTTTTCTTGTTGTTGAAGAAGTAATTCAAGATCATCAATAAATAACTGAGTCATTATTTGAAATGTTTTAAGCTCTTTTTTATATTCTATTTCTGTAGTGCTCAAATAAAATTTATGTACCTCCAAGTCAGCAAAATACAATTGAAATATATTCAATAAAACGTAAAAAAAAAGCATAGATATATTTATTCTAAAATGATGTCTTTGTAGTCTTTGCTTTTATTGATTAAGAAATCAATTAATTGAAATTGTTTGCTTTGTTTTAATAAGTTACTTGACTTCATTTGAGTATCTAAATATTCTAAAAAACCAATCACTTGATCTTTGGGGAGTTCCAAATCTTTCTCAAAGAAATTCGTGTCAAAAACATATGGCAAAACTTCACTGGGCTTTAATTTCATTTGCTCTTCCTTAGTCTTATTTGCAAAAGCTTTTCCAATTAATTTAGCAATATTAACAAAATCAATGCCATTAGTCATTAAACGATCATCACTAAGTCTATTAACTATTTGCGAAGATTTATCTCGCTCATAATCAAAGCCCTTAAACTGCTCCTCTATTAAATCAAGATACTTTTCAACATCTTCAGAAGTGACAACTACTTCCTTAAGTTCGTTGATATTTTCGTTTACTGAAACTACCAAACGATTTTTGGCGAGAATTTCTTCTGAAATGATCACACTTCTAATTTTATACTGAACGGACGAAAAAATAACCTCGTCACCTTGGGCAACATCAATTTCGAATTCCCCATTTTCATCAGTAATAGTATTTGATTGATATGTATTGTTAATTACATTAGCAGCAACTACACTAGTATTTTTATAAAGAAGTCTTCCTTTTATAGGTTTTCGCTCTTGACCAAAAACTAAAACAGTGATTAGTAACGAAAAACATAAAAAAACTGTATTTTTCATATTATAAAGATAGCCTTACCTTGGGAAAATAAACCTTTAGTGGATGTTAATTTTTTAACAATGAATGTCAAAATTAAAAAAATAACGGCGAAACAAACCTACGAATTAAGACATCCTTTACTCAGGAAAGGGCAACCTTTAAACACATGTCATTTATCGTTAGACAACGACAGTAAAACCATACATCTTGGGGCCTATTTTGAAACAGAACTTGTAGGAGTATTAAGTGCTTTCAACATATCTTGCCCTGGCTACAAATCAAAAAGTGGAATTCAATTTAGAGCTATGGCAGTACTTCCCTCGTATCAAGGAAAAGGAATTGCCACTCAACTAATTCAAAAAGCGTTTTTAAGTGTCCGGAAAACATTAACAATTCATCATGTCTGGCTAAATGCAAGAGTTGTCGCCAAGAATCTTTATTTAAAAAATAATTTTAAGCCTATTGGTAGTGTCTTTAAAATAGATCCTATTGGATTACATCAACGTTTTATAAAAAAAATGCAAAATGAATCGTAAAACTTTCCTAACAACAAGCTTGGGATTACTTGGCGCAACTACCTGGTCAAAAACTAAAGTTAAAGAAAAGTATACATCTAATCAATTAATAGGTAAAGAATCACTTAAGCTTTATAGTCACAAAACACCTCTTCTCACAATCGCTGGTATTGCTTTTGAAAAAATGCAGAAAGCTGCACTAAAAGAGGGTGTTGAACTTAAAATCATCTCAGCATATAGATCTTACGACCAACAAAAAAATATTTGGAATCGTAAGTTTTTAAAAAATAAAAAAGCAGGATTAGATTCAGAGAATAACATTAAAAAAATTATTGAATATTCAACACTTCCCGGAACCTCAAGACATCATTGGGGAACCGATGTTGATTTAATTGATGGTTCTAAACCACAAGAGGGCGATGTACTCATTTCTAAAAAATTTCATCAAAATGGACCGTATGTTGTCTTAAGAAAATGGATGGATCGACATGCTGTTAACTACGGATTTATTCGACCATACACTAAAAACAGTGAGCGTAAAGGATTCTATTACGAACCATGGCATTACAGTTATGCACCCATTGCCATCCCAATGTTAAAGGCGTATTCAGCATTGGATTTAAAAAAAACATTAGCTACAACCGATCTAGAAGGAAGTGCTTCAATGTCAAAACAATTTTTAAGGAAATATTTTACTGAAAATATCCTTGGTATAGCAAACGAACTAAAAGACTTTTAAATAATGAAAAATAGTTCAAAATTAGTTTATAAAATAGCCTTATCGAGTGAAAACAGGTTTTAAGGGATCTGCCGTTTCATCGGCACTGTATGAGTATCCATCTGAGTTAAAAGCTTTAATATCTTCTATAGTTTTAGCATCTATATCAACTAGATGACGCACCATCATACCTCGTGCTTTTTTAGCAAAAAAAGAAATTATTTTTAACTTTCCATTTTTAAAATCTTTAAATTGGGGAGTCACAATTTTAGCTTCTAATCTTTCAACATCAATCACATTAAAATATTCATTACTAGCAAGATTAACGAAAAGCTCTCCTTCCTCTATCTCTAAATTAAGTTGTTGGGTCGTTTTATCTTTCCAAAAGTCATAGAGATTTTTATGCTTGCCTATTAAAAAATTAGTTCCCATTTCAAGCCTGTAGGGCTGGATTAAATCAAGAGGCTTTAAAATACCGTAGAGACCAGATAATATTCTTAATTGATTCTGCATTTGGTTAATCTTTTCTGAAGATAAGGTATAGGGATCTAACCCTTGAAAAACATCACCATTAAAGGTAAAAATAGCTGGTCTTTTATTAGTAGACCCTTGTGAATTAAATGATTGATTTCGCTCCCAGTTTAATTTAGCTAACTTATCAGAAATATGCATTAGCTCTGATAATGCTTTGGGGGTTTTCTTTTTCAACAATCCATTAATTAAGTTTGCCTCTTCACTGAAATTAGGTATTGTAAACTTTATTGAAGGAAGCTGCGAATCAAATTGTAATGACTTTGCAGGAGAAATAACCATTTTCATACGATTCTATTTTTATCAAAAATACAAGGATTTATTTCGAATTACAAGAAAGTAGAATCAATGCTTAAAATACTTGTATTATAAATTCTTATGCTGTGCATATTGTCTCCACTTATCAATAGCTGAGTTAAAATCATCTGGAATAGGTGAATCATATTGCATTTTTTCACCAGTTTTAGGATGAATAAACCCTAATGTTTTAGCATGTAATGCCTGACGAGGTAAAAGCTTAAAACAATTATCGACAAACTGACGATATTTCGTAAAACTAGTTCCTTTGAGGATTTTTTCACCTCCATAGCGTGCATCATTAAAAAGGGTGTGTCCAATAAATTTTAAATGTGCACGTATTTGATGCGTTCTTCCTGTTTCAAGTTGGCATTCAATTAAGGTTACATATCCAAACCGTTCTAATACCTTAAAATGAGTTATTGCTTCTTTGCCTTCGGAGTTATCTTCAAAAACGGTCATTTGAAGGCGATTTTTAGGATGTCTTCCAATTGCACCTTCTATAGTCCCTTTATTCTCTTTTAAATCTCCCCAAACTAACGCAAGGTATTTTCGCTCTGATGTTTTATCGAAAAATTGTTTTGACAAGTGTGTCATTGCTTGCTCAGTTTTTGCAACCACCAAAAGGCCACTGGTATCTTTATCAATACGATGAACTAATCCTGGGCGATTATTTAAATTTTTGGGAAGTTTTTCAAAATGATGGAGCAATCCATTTAAAAGGGTTCCAGAATAATTTCCATGACCAGGATGGACTACTAATCCTGGAGGCTTATTGATAACAACTAAAATATCATCTTCGTAGACTATATCTATGGCAATATCTTCTGCTACAAGTAAATTTTCATAAGGTGGATGTGCAAAAAGAACTTTTACTCTATCGCGTCCTTTTACTTTATAGTTTGACTTCACAATCAAATCATTCACATAAATACTCCCTTCTTTGGCAGACTGTTGTATCTTATTTCGAGTTACATTTTCAATCCGTGACATCAAAAACTTATCCACCCTCAAAGGAGACTGACCTGGGTCTGCAATAAAAGCATAGTGCTCATAAAGTGAATCAATACTTTGAATTTCTTGCCCTAAAGGATTTTTATTTTCTTCCATTTCCTAAAACTAAATCAATTTTTGTGGTTTTAGGGAGTGAAATTCCTGGATTAATTTTTTTTCCTTCATATCGAATTTCCAAAACCATGTCTTTACCAATATTATTTTCATATGTTATTTCTCCAACTTCAAAACCAACTGATTTTATTATGGATTCTGCATTTCTTCGTGTAATTTGGATTAAATTAGGAACAGTTATTTTCCGGTAATTATAAGGATTTACTGTTATGTATATTTTTCTATTTTTTTTAACCTCACTCTCAGCTAAAGGTAAATGACTAATAATTGATAGAGGAGCTAATTCAGGGACGAATTTTGATGAATCTATAACTTCAAAACGAAGGTTTTGCTCTTCCATTATGCTTGGAAGTAAAGAAATAGATACTCCTCTTAGGTCAGGTACTTTTTGATAATCATTATGATTTGTGATTAATCGTAAACCAAACAATAACGTCAAAAATATACTGATTGATGCAAGCCCTAGATAAAGTAATTGCCAAAGAAATGATTTACTTAAGAAAAAACGTAAAAAATTCATGGGTTAGATTTAATGGCTAAGATAATAAAATACAAGCTTTTGGATTGCTTTGAAATGATATACCTTTGTAAAAGAACCGAAAATAATGCAGAAAAAAAAAGTGGGTATTGTTTCTGGGGGATTTACCTCTGAATACAATATTTCTATTCTTAGTGGTAAAACTGTTTTTGAAGAACTTGACCGTAAACTTTGGGAAGTGTATTTAATTAATATAACTGAATCAGAGTGGAAAGCTGAAGATGATCAAAACAATATCTATGAGGTCAATAAAGGAGATTTTACTCTTCAAAACAATGAGACCCTTATCAATTTAGATGTTATTTTTAATGCAGTTCACGGAGCCCCTGGAGAAAATGGACAACTTGCGGCATTGTGGGAACTTTTAAAAATTCCGTTTACAAGCTGTGATAGCTATACTGCGGGACTTACTTATAACAAAAGAGACTGCCTCTCTGTACTCAGGGAATTAAAAGTTCCCACTGCTAAATATTTCTCCATCAATAAAGGAGCACCAATCAATGAAAACTTAATTCTGGCAACTGTTGAGCTTCCGTGTTTCGTAAAAGCTAATAGGGCTGGCAGTAGCCATGGGGTGTTCAAGGTAACCACAAAAAATGAACTCATACCCTCTATTGAAAAAGCATTTGAAGAAGATTCTCAAGTAATAATAGAGAGTGCCTTAGAGGGAAGGGAAGTTTCGGTTGGAGTGGCATCTTTTCAGGGAGGTGTTCACGTGTTACCCATAACAGAAATTATTACAAATAATGATTTTTTTGATTACGCCGCAAAATACGAAGGTAAGTCTCAAGAAATAACTCCTGCACAAATTCCCAATAAATGGAAACAATTAGTAGAGCATTGGGCAAAATCGATTTATGTTACATTAGATTTAAAAGGTGTAGTTCGCAGTGAATTTATTTTTGTGAATGGCATACCTCATTTACTAGAAGTAAATACAGTCCCAGGAATTACTAGAAAAAGTATCATCCCAAAGCAAGTAGAAGCTATGGGGATTAAACTTTCTCAATTTTTTAGTTACCTTTTACTTCAAACATTAGCTAAAAATTAACACTTTAATATGAAACGATTTGTTTTTCCAGGCTCATTCGACCCCATAACACTTGGACATCAAGACATTATCGAACGAGCCCTTCCTTTTTGTGACAAATTGGTTATTGCCGTAGGAGACAATATTAATAAAAAGTATATGTTTTCACTTGACCAAAGAATAGAATTTATTAAAAAAACCTTTCGGGGAGAACCCAAAATCATTACTGCAACCTACCAAGGACTAACCATTGATTTTTGTAAAAAAATTAAGGCCTCTGGAATTCTAAGAGGGCTTAGAAATCCTGCAGATTTTGAATTTGAAAAAAGTATAGCCCAAATTAATCAAAGACTTTCTGGAATTGAAACTTTATTCTTACTAACGGCAGCAGATCTGTCCTGCATTAGCAGTAGTATAGTGAGGGAAATAATAAGCCATAAAGGTGATTTTAGTTCTCTTGTTCCTTCGGCAGTTAAAAAATAATTATATTATTTCTTCTAAAAGAATTTTAATGTTTTCATATGCATTTTCCATTAACAAAGGAAAATCTGCTCTGGGCCTCCAAACTGCTGCCTGAATATTCTCTTCTTCTTGGGGAACTAATGGGGCGTTATAGTTAGATTTCATTAAAAACCAATATGTCTTTTTTAGTTTAAATTTTCCTTTCGAATTAAACACATGATAGGTAGTATTCAGTGGTTTTGTTACCATTAAATCTCCAACACCCGTTTCCTCTATCACTTCTCTTATAGCTGCATCAATAATCACTTCGTTTTTTTCAATTTTTCCTTTAGGAAGATCCCACTTATCATTTCTATAAATAAAAAGATAACGTCCATCAGTATGCTCAACCAATCCTCCCGCAGCTTCAACAACCAGAAAATATTTTAGGAAATGTTTTTCTAGCTTTTCTTCTTTTGGATGATATAAATAAACAGCCTTGGTGTTTTTATTGCGTAAAGCTTTAACAATGACCAAAGCACTAGTATATTTTATGAAAAGTAATGGAGTTTCATCTGAATTGTTAGTTAAATCTACTGTGAAAAAAAGTGGTTTCTGATTGTAAAAAACTTTATACATTTGTTTATGATCTTAAATAAAACTATAGCTCAGCAAACAGCTGAATACCTTCTACAAATTAATGCAATTAAATTGAATCCAGAAAATCCTTTTAAATGGGCAAGTGGATGGAAATCTCCAATTTATTGTGATAATAGAATTGCACTTTCATATCCAGAGGTTCGAACCTTTTTAAGCAAAAGCATTGCACATGAAATTAAAGTTCAATTTGAAGCTGATATTGTTATTGCAGCCGTAGCAACTGGAGCTATTGGAATCGGAATGCTAGTAGCACAAGAACTAAATTTACCTTTTATTTATGTTCGCCCAGAGCCAAAGAAACATGGGAGACAAAACCAAATTGAGGGATCACTTGATCATGGAAAAAAAGTAGTTGTTATAGAAGATCTCATAAGTACAGGGAAAAGTAGTTTAGATGCAGTTGTTGCTCTTAAAAAAGCGGATGCAAATGTTATAGGAATGCTTGCCCTTTTCACTTATGGTTTCACAGTTGCAGATCAGGCTTTTAAAACAGCAAATATTAGCATACAAACACTTTGTGATTATGAAAATCTACTTCCAGTTGCAATTGCACAAAATAAAATATCTTTAGAACAATCTGAAAATTTGAAAAAATGGCGTGAAGATCCTTCTCAGTGGAATCCTAGCCAGGTATAGATTCATATAACATTCTTGATTGGTTAGAGTTTAAAGTTAATGATTCTCTTTCCATGTTTTCAATAAGCAAAAAACCTTCAGGACTTAAACCCTTTGAAATTGCTTTAAAAGATTTACCATTTCTTTTAAATAATGCTACTTTATCTTTTTTCCACAAAAGGTTAGAATATTCTTCTATCCAATGTTCTTTAGACACATTATTTATTGAAAAAAGTGTTAATTCTAGAGCTTCCCTAAGTGAATTAAAAACTTTTTCCAATATCCATTCTTTTCCTGTGACTGAAGCTAAAGATCCAGCATAAGGCAAGTCCAAGAAGTTTAACTGATTTACATTCAAACCTACACCAATAATTGAAGATTTTAGTTGTGATTTTTTAACTGTATTTTCAATTAATATTCCGGCGACTTTTTTATTACATGACAAAATGTCGTTTGGCCATTTAATCTTTAAATCAGGAATACCAATTACCTTTAAAGCGTTTATTATTCCTATAGCTACAGCAGCACTAACCATAAAAGTATTTCTCGAATCAAAATTAGTGTAAGATCTATAAACACTGAAGGTTAAGCTATTCTCAGCTGAAGAAATCCAGTTCCGTTCGCGTTGTCCCCTACCCTTTGTTTGTTCTTTAGCCCAGACCAACTCTCCATCAACACAATCACCTTTTTCATATCTTTCTTTCAAAAAATTATTAGTTGAAGGAATGGCATTAAGTTTGATTATTTTAAAATAGCTCATATAAGTCGATGTAACCGACTGAAAATGTAATAAATTTACCAAAAAAGAGCACTACTAAATGACACAAAAAACAGATACTAACCAATCCTTATTAGATGAAATCATCTTAGGTATTGAAAACGTTAAAGGAGAAGAAATTTTAATTCTTGATTTAAGAGAAATTGACAATACTCCTTGTGAATATTTTGTGGTTTGTAGTGCTAATTCAAATACGCAAGTATCTGCAATTGTAAGTTCAGTACAAAAAAATGTTAGTAAAGCTCTTCATGAAAAACCCTTCCATACTGAAGGTTCTGAAGTAGCTGAATGGGTTTTGATAGACTATGTGGACGTAGTTGTTCATGTCTTTCAAAAACAAATACGAGAATACTACAACATCGAAGAACTTTGGGGAGATGCTAAATGTACCCAAGTAGTTCAGAATTATTAAAAACTATGAAAGAAGAAAAAAAACCAACTACTCCTAAGTTTAATATTTATTGGCTCTACGGTGCTATTATATTTGCACTTCTTAGTATGAGTATTTTTGGAGGAAGTGATTCCTGGCAAACATTAAGTAAGACAAACATTTCAAACTTTGAAAAATACCTTAATGCAGGTGATGTCAGTGAAGTTATTGTAATTCGAAATAAAAACAGTGTCCGTGTAACTCTTTCGCCAGAATCACTTAAAAAAAGTGATCATCAAAATGTTATTTCAAAAAATATTTTGGGCCAAGAAAATACTAAGGGTCCGCATTATCAATTTGAAGTTGGAAGTTTAGAACTTTTTGAAGAAAAATTAGAAAAAGCAAGAAGTAAGGGGGTTATTTTCCGTTTAGAATTTATCACCGTTGAAAATCGTTGGGCAGATACCCTAATAGGATTTTTACCTTTCATTATTATTATTGGGGTATGGATTTTCCTCATGCGACGAATGTCTGGAGGAGCAGGCGGAGGAGCCGGAGGTCAAATTTTTAATATTGGGAAATCTAAAGCCAAATTATTTGACAAAAACACGGATGTTAAGACAACGTTTAAAGATGTTGCGGGTTTAGAAGGGGCAAAAGAAGAAATTCAAGAAATTGTAGACTTCCTTAAAAACCCAACAAAATATACAATTTTAGGTGGTAAGATACCCAAGGGAGCCTTGTTAGTAGGATTACCCGGGACAGGAAAAACCTTACTAGCAAAAGCCGTTGCAGGTGAAGCTAAAGTACCATTCTTTTCATTGTCAGGATCTGATTTTGTTGAAATGTTTGTAGGAGTGGGTGCTTCTAGAGTACGTGATTTGTTTAAACAAGCAAAGGATAAATCCCCTGCCATCATTTTTATTGATGAAATTGATGCTATTGGACGTTCTAGAGGTAAAAGTAATATGAATGGATCAAATGATGAACGAGAAAATACACTTAATCAATTATTGACCGAAATGGATGGTTTTGGTACAAATTCCAATGTGATTGTTATTGCTGCAACTAACCGAGCAGATGTTCTTGATAAAGCCCTTATGAGAGCGGGACGATTTGATCGACAAATTTATGTTGACCTTCCAGATTTAAACGAACGTCGTGAAATTTTCAAAGTTCATTTAAAGCCTTTAAAAGTTATTAAAACATTAGACATTGAGTTTTTGGCAAAGCAAACTCCTGGTTTTTCTGGAGCAGATATTGCAAATGTTTGTAATGAAGCTGCATTAATTGCAGCAAGAAAAAATAAAAAATCTGTTGGAAAACAAGACTTTTTAAATGCTGTTGATAGGATTGTAGGTGGTTTGGAAAAGAAAAATAAAATAATTACTCCTGATGAAAAGAAAACTATTGCCTATCATGAAGCAGGACATGCTCTTGTTAGCTGGCTATTAGAACATGCTGCCCCACTTGTAAAAGTTACAATTGTTCCTAGAGGAAAATCACTAGGAGCAGCTTGGTATCTTCCCGAAGAACGTCAAATTGTTCAAACAGAGCAAATGCTTGATGAAATGTGTGCCACTTTAGGTGGACGTGCCGCTGAAAAAGTAATGTTTAATAAAATCTCTACGGGCGCCTTAAGTGACCTTGAAAAGGTAACTCAACAAGCACGAGCTATGGTTTCAGTCTATGGATTGAATGATGTAATTGGAAACATTACTTATTATGATTCAACAGGCCAATCAGAATATAACTTTTCAAAACCATATTCAGAAAATACTGCACAAAAAATTGATCATGAAATTTCAGAAATTATTGAAAAACAATACAATAGAGCAATTGATATTCTAAAAACATCTAAAGATAAATTAACGATCCTAGCAGAACGTCTTTTAGAAAAAGAAGTTATTTTTAAGGATGATTTAGAAAACATTTTAGGAGTAAGACCTTTTAAAACTAACTTTGAAAAAATAGAAGAAGCCAAGGCCATTAAGTTAAAATAGAAACAAATTTAATATGGGAATATGGGATAGGTTTTTTGGTCAATTTACTGGGAAAAAACCCAAGCAAAGCGCTTATATGCCTATTAAAGAAGATCCTATTGATATTAGTTTTGCTAAAAATTTTACCTCAAAAGGAGGTCGTTTTTTATTTTGTGAATCCTCAGATTCTGTCTTTAATAATTATAAAGAAATTTGTATTGAAAACAAGTGGAATCCTTCAGCAATTTTATGTCTAGAAAAAATGCTATCATTAAGCTTGGATATTAAACTCTTTGATCAAAGTTCAGAAAATCTAAAGTCTTTTAAGGCGGCTGTTATATTTTGCGAATATCTTATTAGCGATTCTGGAAAAATACTACTTAGCGAACATCAGATTCGTCATTTCAAAATTCCAGATTTACCAGAAACTATGGTAGTCTTTGCAAAAAGAAATCAATTAGTAAAAGATGTGAGTCAAGGGATGACTTTTTTGAAAAATAAATACAAAAAACAAATTCCTACTAATATTAGAACTTTAAACATTAAATCGAATGTCATCAAGGAAAAATTCTCTTCCGTTCCCGAGACTAGTGCAAAAAACATATATTTGCTTTTAGAAGAAGATTCATAATTATGAGAGAAATAATGGTAAGGGGACTTTCAGGAATCCTATATGTAGCCTTAATTGTTTCCTCAGCTTTATTGTCAAATTTAGCCTTGATTATTGTTCTTTCTCTTTTTTCTGCCTTAGCATTATTTGAATTTCAAAGATTACTTAAATACAAAAGTCCCATTCCTCTTCTTTTTTTTATTCTTCTCATCTATCAATTTTACATTCGAGAAATAGATAGCAACCTTCATCTAGGTTTATTGTTTTTATGTATTTCTGCAAATCTACTTCTAGCTTATCTATTACTTACAAAAAAAGTATTTATACTTGTGCCATTTCTGAAAAGTAGTTTTGCTTTATTTTATCTTGTAGCTTCAGGATATTTTATTATAGCCACCTCAAGTATTGAAAACTCTGTCATTCATGGCATTACGCTTTATATGTACCTGCTAATATGGATCAATAATAGCTTTGCATACCTATCGGGTAAAAAATGGGGGAAAACTCCACTTTTTCAAGAGGTATCGCCCAAAAAAACATGGGAAGGATTTTGGGGTGGAGCCATAGTTTGCTTCCTTATTAGTCTGGTTATTACAATTTTTCAAAAAGATTATTCACTCTGGGTTTTACCTGTATTATCTGGGATTGTAATTACAGGAGCAACATTAGGTGATCTTATTCAATCTAAGTTTAAAAGGCATGCCAAAGTAAAAGATAGTGGTTCGTTAATTCCCGGACATGGTGGGTTTTACGACCGAATGGATAGTGTACTTTTTACAGCTCCTTTTGTTAATTTATTTTTAATTTTTGTTCACTATGTTTCATAAAGAAGGATATCAAATTATTATGACAAGTTTCGTTATAACAGCAGGAATTGCTGTTTTATCAGAATACACTATTGAAGATCAGAACTTTATTAAAATTGGAGTTCAAATTATTGCTTTATCAATGCTTGTTTTAATTCTTCAATTTTTTAGAAACCCAAAGCGTGAAACTCCCATAAATGATAAACAACTTATTGCTCCAGTAGATGGAAAAGTAGTTATCATTAAAGAAGTATTTGAAAAAGAGTACTTTAAAGATAATCGTCTTCAAGTATCAATATTCATGTCACCATTAAATGTACATGTAACTAGGTATACCATGAGTGGTAAAGTTCAATTTAGCAAATACCACCCAGGGAAATATCTTGTGGCATGGCATCCAAAATCTTCAGAGTTAAATGAACGTACTACAATTGTCTTAAAAAATGAAATCTTTGGAGAAGTACTCTATCGACAAATTGCGGGTGCTGTAGCTCGCCGAATTGTAAACTATGCAGAAGTTGGGATGGAAGTAATAAAAGGAACCGATGCGGGTTTTATCAAATTTGGCTCTCGAGTTGACTTATTCCTACCTTTAGGAACTCACTTAGATATTGCTTTAAATGATACTGTTAAAGGTGGGGTTCAGCAAATCGCTCATAAAGACTAAAATATACCTAAACTTTTCTCTAGCATACTTATTTTGTCAGAAGCATCTGCTGCTTTCTTTCGTTCAATAGAAATCACTTGTTCTGGTGCATTTTCCACAAAACGTTCGTTTGATAATTTTTTTTTAACTGAATCTAAAAACCCTTTAGTATATTTTAATTCAGCAATCAGTTTCTCTTTTTCAGCTTCAGAATCTTCAATAACTTCTGTAGGAATAAAGAACTCTAGCTTATCAACCCTAAAACTACCGCCCAAACTTTCATCCGGAGCATTTTCATAATATAAGCCTTCAAGCATTCCTAGCTTAATAATACTTGCTTCAAAGGGAAGCTTAACTACTGAATTTGTGATGTAGATATTAACTTTTTCTTTTATAGAAATATTTTTATCTTTTCTGAAATTGCGAATCGCAGCAACAACTTCTTTGGCATACTCAAAAGAATCAATAGTTTCTTGATCAAAAGTATTTGAAGTTGGCCATGATGAAACAATAAGGGCTTCACTTTCTATACGTGGTCTAATAAAATGCCATAGCTCTTCCGTTAAAAAAGGCATAAAAGGATGCAATAATTTAAGATTATTTTCAAATAGAACAATTACTTTATCATGTGTTATTTTATCAATTGGCTTGCCATATTCAGGCTTTACAAGTTCTAATAACCAAGAACAAAAATCGTCCCAAATTAATTTATAAATACTCATTAATGCGTCTGAAATTCGATACTTATCAAAGTTTTTATCAATCCACGATACTTTTTTTTCAAAATGATTAGCATACCATTTTAAAGCTTCTGAAGCTTCAGAAGGAGAGACTATAGTAGTGTCTATTTCCCAACGATCAATCAAACGATAGGCATTCCAAATTTTATTAGAAAAGTTTTTCCCTTGCTGACATAAATTCTCATCAAAAAGTAAATCATTCCCTGCAGCAGAACTCAGCATTAAACCGACACGAACAGCATCTGCACCATAAGTTTCTATCAGCTTCAAGGCATCAGGAGAATTTCCTAATTGTTTTGACATTTTACGCCCCTTTTTATCTCGAACCAAGCCTGTTAAATAAACTTTAGAGAAAGGTTTTTCATCTCTAAACTCATAACCAGAAATAATCATTCTAGCTACCCAAAAAAATAAAATATCTGGACCAGTTACTAAGTCCTGTGTTGGATAGTAATAGTTTATTTCATCATTTTCAGGGTTTCTAATTCCATCAAAAACTGAAATAGGCCATAACCATGAAGAAAACCATGTATCTAGGACATCTTCATCTTGACGTAAATTTTCATGAGTTAAGTGAATGTTCCCTGATTTTATTTTCGCTAATTCTAAAGCTTCCTTAGGTGTTAAAGCTACAACAAAATCATTTTTTGATGACCCGTAATAAAAAGCCGGTATTCTTTGACCCCACCATAACTGTCTGGAAATATTCCAATCGCATATATTTTCCATCCAGTGACGGTAGGTGTTTTTAAATTTTTCAGGAAGTAATTCAATTTCATCTGACTTTAAAACAGCATCAATTGCAGGTTTTGCCAACTGCTCCATCTTAAGAAACCATTGGTCAGATAGACGAGGCTCAATTACTGCTTTAGTTCTCTCTGAAGTTCCTACTTTATGAACATGTGATTCTGTTTTAACTAAAACTCTAAGAGCATCTAAAGCTTTAACTACTTTTTTTCGAGCTACAAAACGATTTAAACCCTTAAACTCTAGGCCTTGTTCATTTAGGGTAGCGTCTGGATTGAAAATATCAATAATATCCAAACCATACTTTTCTCCAAGAATTTTGTCATTTATATCATGTGCTGGGGTAACTTTTAAGCACCCTGTCCCAAAATCCATAGCAACATATTCGTCTAAAATAACAGGAATTTTTCTTTGAGTCAATGGCACCCATACCTCTTTTCCTTTTAGGTGTTTATAACGTTTATCTTCGGGGTTAACACAAACAGCAGTGTCTCCAAAAAGTGTTTCAGGCCGAGTAGTGGCCACAATTACTTTTTCATCAGAACCTTCAACTTTATAGGATATATAATACAAATTCCCTGATTTTTCTTCATAAATGACCTCTTCATCAGATAAGGTTGTCTGGGCTTCAGGATCCCAATTCACCATGCGGTAACCTCTATAAATTAATCCTTTATTATGTAAATCGACAAATACTTTAAGTACCGATTCAGACATATCAGGATCGAGGGTAAATTTTGTTCTGTCCCAATCACAACTACAACCTAACTTCTTAAGTTGATCTAAAATAACACCTCCATATTCATGAGTCCATTCCCAAGCATGCTCTAAGAATGAATCACGACTTAAGCTATTTTTCTCGATTCCTTTTTCCTTCAGTTTGGCAACAACTTTTGCTTCTGTAGCAATAGATGCATGATCTGTTCCTGGCACCCAACAAGCATTATAACCTCGCATTCGAGCTCTTCGAATAATAATATCTTGTAAAGAATTATTAAGCATGTGCCCCATGTGTAATATTCCCGTAACATTTGGTGGAGGAATAACTATAGTATAAGGCTCCCTATTATCTGGAACAGATTTGAAATAACCATTTTTCTGCCAGTAGTTGTACCATTTACTTTCTACTAATTTGGAATTGAACTTGGAAGGAATTTCCATAAAAACTTTAGTCTAAATTATTGAATTACAAAAATAGGGACACTTATGGTATAATAAAAATTAGTATCCCTAATTGAAAGAAAATATATAGATTTACTCTCAAAGATAAATATTATGAAAATATATCATTACGTTAATTTACTTTTCCTATTTGTGATTGCCCATGCTATTTCACAAGAAATTGGACCTAAAATTAATTTTGACACAACGACTATTGATTATGGAACCATAGAAAATAATAGTGATGGAGAACGAATTTTTATTTTTTCTAATACAGGAAATGCTCCCTTAATTATTAAAAATGTACAATCAAGTTGTGGATGTACAGTTCCAAAAAAGCCGAAAGGTCCAATTGCTCCGGGAGAATCAAGCGAAATTATTGTTCGCTATGACACAAATAGGCAAGGTCCTTTTAGAAAAACTATTACCATTACAACTAACGTTAATGATAATCCTATTTTAGCTTTAAAAATTAAAGGAATTGTATTGCCAAAGTCATGAGTTTCAAAAAACGATATTAATTTATTTTTAATAAAATAATATCGTTTTCTTGATAGGATTCTAAAAAAAATTAAGGATCATTAAATATATCCACAAAAGTCCTTCCTAGTGATTAAAAAGAATAATATTTTTATCATTTTTGCTTTTTATTAATATTATGCCAAAGTTATCTAGAAAAGGAATTCAACTTCCAACGTCTCCCATCAGGAAACTTGTAAATCACTCAGATGATGCAAAAGCAAGAGGTATAGATGTTCTTCATCTTAATATTGGCCAACCTGATATTGCCGCTCCAAAAGAAGCCATTAATGCTATACAAAAAATACAATTAAAATTACTGCCATATGGGCCATCTCAGGGAACCCATGCATATCGTGAAAAACTATGTGTTTATTACAAAAAAAATGAAATTGAAGTATCTCCTGAAGATATTATAGTTACTACAGGAGCTAGTGAAGCCCTTATATTTACTTTAAACGTTATATGTGATGCAGGAGATGAAATCATTATCCCCGAGCCTTTTTACGCTAATTATAATGGTTTTGCCAGTTCTGCTGGTGTAAATGTTGTTCCTGTTATTTCAGAATTTACTTCACAATTTGAACTTCCGTCCTTAGAGAATATAACTGGTAAAATTACTACAAAAACAAAAGCAATTCTGCTTTGTAATCCAAGTAATCCGACTGGATATGTCTACAATGAAAAAGAAATAAGTACTCTTTGTGAGCTTGCCATTAAATATGATATTTTTTTAATAGTAGACGAAGTTTACCGTGAATTTATTTACGGCGGCAATAAACATTATTCTGTCTTAAAATACCCAGGTGGGAGTGAGCATACAGTAATGATTGATTCTGTTTCAAAAAGATACAGTCTATGTGGAGCAAGAGTAGGGTGTATAGTCTCTAAAAATCATATGTTTATTCAAAATGTTTTGAAATTTGCACACTTAAGACTTTCTCCACCATCAATTGCTTTAATAGCAAGTGAAGCTGCACTTGACGCACCTGACAGTTATTTAAAAGAAGTAGTTGCAGAATATGAAGTTCGAAGAAGTGTATTGATAGAATACTTAGAAAAGATACCAAACGTAAAGGTTTCTCATCCTACAGGTGCATTTTACTGTATTGTAAAACTACCGGTTGAGGATGCAGAAGATTTTTCTAAATATTTATTGACGGATTTTAAAGATAACAATCAAACGATAATGTTGGCGCCAGCCAATGGATTTTATTCAACACCTGGCTTTGGACTTAACGAAGTTAGAATTGCCTTCATTTTAGATAGTCAAAAGTTAATTCGTGCGGCAAGTATTTTGGAAAAGGCTTTAATGACCTATCCTAAATTACTATCTTGATGCATGTTCAAAATTGAAGAAAATGTTTCTTTAAAAAAATACAATACTTTTGGGATTGACATCCTAACAAAAAAATTTTATGCCCTTTCTTCTTCTGACAGGCTTAAAGAAGTCTTAATAGAAAATGAAGGAATTCCTTTAAGAATTCTAGGTGAAGGCAGTAATTTGCTTTTTACGAAAAATTTTGAAGGACTTACACTTCAAATTGCAACAAAAGGCATTAAAATAATAAATAAAACTAAAGCAAAAGTACTTGTTGAAGTTCAAGCTGGAGAAAATTGGCATGAATTTGTGCTTTGGAGCTTATCTAATAACTTTGGAGGTATCGAAAATTTGGCACTCATACCAGGAAGTGTTGGCGCGGCCCCAATTCAAAATATTGGAGCCTATGGAGTAGAGCTAAAGTCAGTATTTCATTCTTGTAAGGCATTTGAAATTACTACCAGAAAAATACATACTTTTTCAAATGATGAGTGCGAATTTGGATACAGAGATTCCATATTTAAAAAAAAACTAAAAGGAAAATTCATCATTCTTAGTGCTTGTTTTTCACTCCAGAAATTTCCACATAGTATCGATATTTCCTATGGAGCTATTAATTCGCAGCTGGCAGACAAACTTGCCACTATCCAAAATATAGCAGAAGCGGTCATTGCTATTAGACTCTCTAAACTTCCCAATCCCAAAAAAATTGGAAATAGTGGTAGTTTTTTTAAGAATCCTATAATTACTCTAAATGACTTCAAAAAACTTCATAAAACATTTCCTAAACTTCCCCATTACCCTAGTAAAGAAGGTTTTGTTAAAATACCAGCTGGATGGATCATTGAGTCATTAGGTTTTAAAGGAATAAGGGAGGGAGATGCAGGAGTTCATGAAAAACAAGCCCTTGTATTAGTTAATTATGGCACTGCCTCTGGAATTCAAATTTTAGGACTGGCTAAACAAATACAAAAAGCTGCTCTAGACAAGTTTGGTGTTTCCTTAGAAACGGAAGTAAATATTCTTTAAATACTATTCTTTATTTTTTGAATCTATTTGAATGGTAACTGGGCCATCATTAATAAGTGACACCTCCATATTTGATCCAAAAGTACCAGAAACCACTTTTTTGCCAAGTTGCACTTTAGCAGTTGTCAGAAACAATTCATACAAGGGAAAAGCATGTTCATGCTTTGCTGCTCTAATATAAGAAGGACGATTCCCCTTTTTTGTAGAAGCCATAATAGTAAACTGACTAATCACCATTAACCCTCCGCCTGAATCTAGAAGCGAACGGTTCATTATTTCATTTTCATCATTGAAAATACGAAGATTTAAAACTTTATTTACCAACCATTCAACATCTGACGCATAATCTGCTGCTTCAATTCCTAAAAAGACAAGTAAGCCACTTTCAACAGTTCTTTCTTCAGACTTATCAATAATAACTTGAGCATTTTTAACCCTTTGAATAATAACTCGCATAATTAATTTCGGTAAAGAGTATCGTCCTCCAACATTTGTAAATATGAAGTATAACGAGATGAAGAAATTTTACCGGCTTCAACAGCCCCTATAATTGCACATTTTGGTTCGTTATGGTGTAAACAATTATGAAATTTACATTTATTTTTTCTTTTGTGAAATTCAGGAAAATAATTTCCAATTTCCTCAGGCTTCATATCTACCACTCCAAAACCCTTAATTCCTGGGGTATCTATAATCTTAATTCCTTTGGTTAAAGCAAACATTTCCGCATAGGTGGTGGTATGCATTCCCTGCTGATGTTGTTTTGAAATAGCTGCTGTTTTTATATTTAGACCTGGAGATATCGCATTTACTAAAGTAGACTTACCCACTCCACTATGTCCGGAAAACATACTCACTTTATCTTGCATTATAGATTTAACCGTTTCTATTTCAATACCCTTAGTAGCTGAAATACTGTAGGTAGAATATCCAATATCTTGATAAATTTTTTGAAATTTTTTTACTTCTTTTAATTCAAAATCTTCATAAGAATCTATTTTATTGAAAAGTAAAATAGCTGAAATTTGATAGGCCTCTGCAGTTACTAAAAAGCGATCTACAAAAGCTGGAAACGTAGAAGGGTTATTTAAGGTTATGATTAAAAAAACCTGATCAATATTAGAAGCGATTATATGGGTTTGCTTAGAAAGGTTTACTGATTTTCTCACAATATAATTTTTTCTTACTTCAATTTGAGTAATATTTCCCTCTGGTGCAGACGCATGATGATCAACTTCAAAGAGAACGTGGTCTCCAACAGCGACAGGATTGGTGCTTTTAATTCCTTTTAATCGAAGTTTTCCTTTTATTCTACAATCATAAAAAATACCTTTAGAATGAACCGTATACCAACTTCCCGTAGACCGATAAACAATACCTTTTTTCAAATGCTTTATTTACAAAGTAACAGCTTTTTTTTAAGCCTTTATGAATGAACGAGGTTTAGCGTAATTTGTATCTTTATAAAAAGTTTATTCATGGCCCAAAAAACACTTTTAATGATTTTAGATGGTTGGGGCAATTCTCCCGATCCAAAAATTTCTGCCGTTGATCAAGCTAAAACACCTTACATAGATTCTTTATACAAAAACTATAGTTACAATACCCTTAGAACCGATGGAAAGCATGTTGGACTTCCAGAAGGTCAAATGGGGAATAGCGAAGTAGGTCATATGAACCTGGGAGCTGGTAGAATAGTCTATCAAGATTTAGCTAAAATCAATTTAGCCATTGAAAATGATACTTTAAGAAATGAAAAGGTTTTAACTAAAAGTTTAGAATATGCTAAAGCCAATAATAAAAAGGTTCATCTATTAGGACTTCTTTCAAATGGTGGTGTACATTCGCATATAAATCACTTAGAGGGGTTATTAGACCTTATTGGAGAATACCATTTAAAGGAGGTCTACCTCCATGCTTTCACTGACGGACGAGATGTGGATCCGAAATCTGGTAAAGGTTTTATTGAAAGAATTGAAAAAAAATTATCTGAAACAGGTGGACAACTAGCCTCAATCATTGGTAGATACTATGCAATGGATCGAGACCAGCGCTGGGAACGAATTAAAAAAGCATATGACTTACTAATAAGTGGAAAAGGAACTGGAACAACTAACTTTTCAGAAGAACTTTTAAAAAATTATACTGCAGGAGTAACCGATGAATTTATTGAACCGCTTTTTAAAGATAATGGCACAGGAAAGCCTTTGGCTGTTATCACTAAAGATGATGTGATCTTATTCTTTAATTTTAGAACTGATAGAGGTAGGGAATTAACTCAAGTGCTCTCACAAAAAGCTTTTCCAGAACAAGAAATGAAACCTTTAGATCTGTATTATGTTACACTCACTAATTATGATAATTCATTTAAAAAAGTTAATGTGATTTTTGATAAAGAAAATCTAAAAGATACCCTCGGATATGTCTTAGCTAAAGCGTCAAAAACACAGCTTCGAATTGCTGAGACTGAAAAATATCCTCATGTAACTTTTTTCTTTAATGGGGGAAGAGAAATTCCATTTGAAGGAGAAGAACGTATTTTATGTCCTTCACCAAAAGTAGCTACTTATGATTTAAAACCTGAAATGAGTGCTTTTCAAATTAGGGATGCCGTTGTTAAAAAAATCAATACAACTACACCTGATTTTATTTGTTTAAATTTTGCTAATCCAGATATGGTTGGACATACCGGTAATATTCAAGCAGCTATTAAGGCCTGTGAATTTGTAGATGAATGTGCGGAAGCTGTTATTGAAACTGCCCTTGAAGCTGGCTATGTAAGCATTGTAATTGCAGATCATGGCAATTGTGAAACGATGGTTAATGCTGATGGAAGTCCTAATACTGCTCATACAACAAATCCTGTTCCAATTATATTAGTAGATGCTGAAAAGAAAAAAATAAGTGCTGGTATTTTAGGAGATATTGCGCCTACTGTTTTAGATTTGTTAGATGTTTCTCAACCAAAGACTATGACACAAAAGTCTCTAATTAATCGACAATGAGAACTATAACTTCGATTACTTTTTTATTGTTTGCTCTGATAAGTTGTAAAAATTCTTTACCAAAAAAAACACTCCAAAAACCACTTAATGTAGAAAGTATTATTGGAGAAGAAGGAGAAACTGTTTTAATTGGCTATGTAAATCGTACCAATCTGAATCTCCCCGAATTTCAAACTTGGTTTAAACCTGAATATGAAAACATTAAAATACCTGAAGGATGGTCAGTAAACTATTTGCCTCTTGCAGAAAACCTTGAATTTAAATTATTTTTGGGTACTTGGTGTGGTGATGCTCAACGTGAATTAAGAGGCATGTTTAAACTGCTTGATCTTCTAGGAATATCAGAAGATCGGATTGAAATGTATTCTATTTCTGAATATAAAGATAGTCCTCTGGGTTATGAAAAAGAATATGATATTCTAAATATCCCTTCCCTTATTTTTATTGAAGATGGAAATGAACTCAATAGAATTGTTGAATTTCCTGTTGAAAGTCTTGTTGAAGATTTTTCAAAAATTTTGAAAAAATTACCTTACGAGGACTTATACGCAGATTTTTAATATGGCTGCAATCGTTCTAAAAACAATAGAGGAAATTGAATTAATGCGTGAAAGCGCTTTGATAGTATCTAAAACATTAGGAATGTTGGCCTCGGAAATTAAACCTGGTGTCAGTACTCTTAAGTTAGACGGCCTTGCAGAAACATTTCTTCGAGACCATAAAGCAGAACCAGGATTTTTAGGCCTATATAATTTTCCAAATACTCTTTGTATGAGTCCAAACTCACAAGTAGTCCATGGAATTCCAAGTAAAGAACTCCTTAAAGAGGGAGATATTATATCCATTGACTGTGGAGCTTTAAAAAATGGCTTTTATGGTGACCATGCCTATACCTTTGCAGTTGGAGAGATTGATCCAACAGTTGAAAGATTATTGGAAGTCACTAAAGCTTCACTCTATATAGGGATTGATAAGTTTCGTGAAGGAAACCGTATTGGAGACATGGCCTATGCAATTCAACATTACTGTGAAAAAGAAGGTTATGGTGTAGTCCGAGAATTAGTTGGACATGGTCTAGGAAAAATAATGCATGAAGGCCCGGAAGTTCCTAATTATGGAAAAAGGGGGCAAGGTAAAAAATTTCAAGAAGGAATGGTCTTGGCGATTGAACCAATGATTAATGGAGGTACCCATAGAATAAAACAACTTAAAGATGGTTGGACCATTCTTACTGCGGATGGTAAAGCAAGTGCTCATTTCGAACATGATGTTGCTTTAATTAATGGAAAACCTGAACTGCTCTCAACTTTTCAATACATTTATGAAGCTCTAGGTATTAAAAGTGATGAAGAAATACCCTTTAGAAAAGAACCTTTAATCATATGAAATGGTTATTAAATTTTATTCCTAGGCCTCTTTTAATTTCACTGAGTATTTGGTTTAGACCTTTTATTAAACTTTACTTTAAAGGAACACGATTTACAGATCCTATAGATGGAAGTTCCTATCGTAAGTTTTTGCCCTATGGTTATCAAAAACATCGTGAGAATGCATTATGCCCTGGAACACTTTCTTTAGAAAGGCACCGACTTTTGTGGCTCTACCTTTCAAGAGAAACATCCTTTTTAAAAGAAAACTTAAAGGTTTTACACGTAGCACCCGAACAAGTATTTTACACAAAGTTCAAGAACCTGAAAAAATGGGACTATACCACAACAGATCTTCACTCTCCTATTGCAGATATTAAGGCAGACCTATGCGATTTACCTTTTGAAGACAATCAATATGACTTGATTTTGTGTAATCATGTGTTGGAACATATACAAAATGATATTAAGGCCATGCGTGAACTTTACAGAGTTCTAAAAAAAGACGGTACCTTAATTGCACAAGTACCCTTGGAGGAAAACCGTGATACCACTTTTGAAGATGACACCATTATAGATAAAAAAGAACGAACCCGTATTTTTGGACAATATGATCATCTAAGGGTGTATGGGAAAGATTACTACTTTCGACTTCAATCTGTTGGTTTTAAAGCTGAAGGAGTTGATTTTTTGAACAGTTTAAGTAATCATGAAAAAGAATACTTTGCCCTTCCAAAACAGGAACGGATTCCTGTGGCAATTAAAAAATAATTATAAGCCTACTAATTCTCATTTAAAAAGCCGGATGAAAAAACCTCTTTTACTTTACCCAATGAATCTGATAGAATCCAGTAGGCCTCTAGACTTGGTTGTTTTTCAATAAGTAATTTAGCCTGCTGTAAAGGCATTACCATGAGTGCTGTAGCAAAAGCATCTGCTTTCATACAATTTTCTGCTAAAACGGAAACACTTAATATGTTAGACGGAATCGCTTTTCCTGTTTTTGGGTTTATTGAATGCACCCATCGTTCTCCAGTAGTTTCGTTTATAGAAAATTTTCTGTAATTCCCTGAGGTAGCTAAAGCCTTATTTTCTAGTGTAATTACTTGAATAAAAGTTCGGTTTTCTCCTTGATGAGGATCATCAATGGCTACTTTCCAAAATGAATTAGATTTTAAACTTTTACCTTGAGCAACAATTTCGCCTCCAATTTCAACTAAAAAAGAAGCAACCTTAAGATGTCTAAGACACTTAGCCAAGACATCAACTGCATAGCCTTTTGCTATAGCGTTGAAATCAAAATATACTTTTGGGTGTGTCTTAAGTATGGTATTATTAATACTTAACTTTGTTTTATCCCATCCTGTAAATTGTAAAATACTATCCAATTGTTGAGTAGATACAGTATTAAGCTTTTTGCCAGGACCAAAACCGTAGGCATTAACTAATGCGCCAACAGTTGGATCAAAAAAACCATCAGTAGTATTGTAAACTTCAGTTGCTTGGTTATATACTGCTACAAAATGATCATCAACAACAAGCAAACTATCTCCCTTGTTAATTTTTGAAATATCAGAAGTTGGAATATAAGTTGACAAAGATTGATTTAATACTGCAAAAAGAGAATCTACTTTGTATTCTACAAAAGTTTCTTCTAAATTTTCTGTATTAAATGAAATAGAATAGGTTGTTCCAAGCGCAAAGCCCTGTATGCGTTTTGAAACAAGATGATTTTCCTGATGGCAGCTGAAAAATAAACCTAAAAATACAATACTAAATAATTGTTTGGAGTCCATCGAAATTAACCACATACGGATCATTTTTAGTTAAAGGTTTTTCGTAATCATTGGCATGAGCAAAACCAACTCCTGCATAAAATAGTCTAGCTTTATTTTTTTCTGCATGATTTTTAACTTTATTCATCCTAATTAAATCATATTCTTTGGGTGCATTAGGGTATAAACAACCCTGAACCATTACAAAATAAAGAATTTTATCTTTTACACAAACAAACTGGGGAGAGCGTTTGATTTGTGAATTAACCGCTAGAAATTCATATCCTTCAATCTCCAAATATTTACCAACTTCTCCCATAGCAAGTTGATGAATGTCAAGTAAGTTTAATATTTTCATAGCAATACCCAAAATAAAAAAGAGGCTTAAAAAGCCTCTTTAAATTTATCCCCCAAAGTCGTCAAAACGAACATTCTCAGGTGGAACTCCAAAATCATCTGCCATACGTTCAATAGCCTGGTTCATTAATGGTGGCCCACAAAAATAAACTTCAATATCTTCAGGCGAATCATGATGATTTAAATAATTATCAATTACTACTTGGTGAACAAAACCTGTAAAACCATCTCCTTCACCTTCTAAACCATCTTTTACGTTCCAATTGTCTTCTTTCATTGGCTCAGATAAAGCGATGTAAAATTTAAAATTTGGATAATCTTTTTCTAAAGCTCTAAAATGTTCTGTGTAAAATAATTCTCTTTTTGAACGACCTCCATACCAAAAAGTAACTTTACGACCTGTTTGTAATGTTCTGAATAATTCATACAAGTGAGAACGCATTGGGGCCATTCCTGCTCCCCCACCTACGTATAACATTTCAGATTCTGATTCATTAATAAAAAATTCGCCATAAGGTCCTGAAATAGTAACCTTATCACCTGCTTTTTTTGAAAAGATATAAGAAGAAGCTACACCAGGATTAATATCGCTCCAATCATTTTTTGTACGATCAAAAGGGGGAGTAGCAATACGAACATTTAACATAATTTCTTTTCCTTCAGCAGGAAAAGAAGCCATTGAATAAGCTCGCTCAACTGTTTCAGGATTTTTCATAGTTAGTGGCCACAAATTAAATTTATCCCATTCTAATTTAAATTTATCGGGCTCTCCAGGATGTTCTTCAGGATGAGCAGATATATCAATATCTTGATATTTAACTTCACATTGAGGTATTTCAATTTGAATATACCCCCCCGCTTTATAATCCATTTCCTCAGGAATTTCGATTACAAATTCTTTAATAAAAGAAGCAACATTCCAGTTTCTAAGAACATTAGCCTCATATTTTTTGATTCCAAAAACCTCTTCCGGAACTTGAATAACCATGTCTTGCTTAACTTTAACTTGACATCCTAAACGCCATCCTTCTGCCACTTCTTTTCTGGAAAAGTGAGGGGCTTCCGTTGGAAGAATTTCTCCTCCTCCTTCAATCACTTGACATTTACATTGTATACATGTTCCTCCACCTCCACATGCGGAAGGTAAAAATATCTTATTATTTCCTAGGGTGCTTAGCAAGGTACTTCCTGAGGAAACTTCTACAGTATTACCACCATTTATTAATAAGGATACTGGACCTGATGGCAATAACTTTGCTTTGGCGCCTAAAAGCATTCCTACTAACAAAAAAGTAACAATTAAAAAAACAACAACACTCGCTAAAACAACTGAATAATCCATTCTTAAATTATAATTTAATTCCCATAAAACTCATAAAACCTAATGCCATCAACCCTGTAATTATGAAGGTAATTCCTAATCCACGAAGCGGGGCGGGTACATTAGAATAGGTTATTTTTTCACGAATAGCAGCAATGGCAAGTATTGCCAACAACCAACCTATTCCTGAACCTAATCCATATACTGCAGACTCTGCTACGCCAGAAAAATCCTTTTGTTGCATAAACAAAGAACCGCCCAAAATTGCACAGTTTACTGCAATTAGCGGCAAAAATATTCCTAGTGCACCATATAAAGCGGGTGCGAATTTTTCAACAATCATTTCTACTAATTGGACCATAGAGGCAATTACAGCAATAAACATTATAAAGCTTAAAAAGCTTAAGTCTAAGTCTGCGTATTGAGCTCCTAACCAAGATAGTGCACCTGGGCGCAATAAATAAGTATCTAATAAAAAGTTAATTGGAACAGTAATTGCAAGAACAAAGATTACAGCAAATCCAAGTCCAACTGCAGTTTTTACTGTTTTTGAAACTGCCAAATAAGAACACATTCCTAAAAAATAAGCAAAAATCATGTTCTCTATGAAGATGCTTTTAATAAATAAATTTAAATATGCTTCCATGAGATTCTCTTAATTTTTTTCAATTAAACTTCGGTTACGTGCTCGTTGAATCCAAATTAGGATCCCAACTGTAATAAGTGCCATAGGAGATAGCAACATCAATCCATTATCTTCATATCCCATTTGATAAAGTGCATCTGGTACTACTTGAAAGCCTAATAGTTTTCCTGAACCTAGCAACTCTCTAAAAAAAGCTACAATCACTAGAATGAAACCATAACCTGCAGCATTTCCAATACCATCTAAAAAGGATTTCCATACACCGTGACCTAAAGCAAAAGCTTCTAGACGTCCCATTACAATACAGTTTGTTATTATTAATCCAATAAAAATGGAAAGTTCTTTACTCACATCATATGCATATGCTCGCAACACCTGATCAACTAAAATTACCATTGAGGCTACAACCACAAGTTGAACAATAATACGTATCCGGTTTGGAATAAGGTTTCTAAGTAAAGAAATGATAACATTGCTGGCAGCCATTACAACCATTACAGAAACACTCATTACCAAAGCTGGTTTTAATTGAACTGTGATGGCTAATGCAGAACAAATTCCCAAAACCTGAACAGTGATTGGGTTATTATCGTCCATAGGGTCTGATAATAATTTTCGATTTTTTTTTGAAAAAAGAGGTTCCTTCTCTTTGTTCACGAAGAGGATAGTTGCTTCTTCTGCTGGATTAACTGTTTTTTCTTCCATTTAATTGTAATTCAAAGCCAATGTTATGGCTGTTGTATTAAGATAAGGTATATAATGTTGTAAACGCTCTGTAATCATCTCTGTTACCCCATCACCTGTAATGGTAGCACCAGAAATAGCATCTACCTCATGGTCATCTTTATCAAGATCTTTTGGATCATTATTTGTTTTCGAAACATTTATACCTACTAATTTTCCTTTAGAATCAAAAATTTTTTCTCCTACAAAGCTATTTTGAAACCATTGTTGTGTAATTTCTGCTCCTAACCCAGCCGTTTCTCCCTTATGATCAAAAACAGCACCTTTAATGGTGTTTTTGTCTTCTTCTAAGGCAATGTATCCCCAGATAGCATTCCATAATCCTGCTCCTCTCAAAGGAACAACATAAGATTTAACACCTTCGACATTAGCTACATATAAGGGAAAACGCTGTTCAGAAACTGGTTTTTTCAATTCCTTATTCAATTCTAATTCAAACGCATCTGTATCTGAATCTACACTTCCTCCTGTTACTAAAGAAAGTTCTTCAACTATAAATTTGTTATATAAGGTTTCTGCCATTTCGCGATCGGTTTTTATACCAATAGTGGCCAGGATATTTTGCATTTTTTCTTTACGGACATTTGATGCTTGTAAATCTTTTAATGCGGTAGCTGTAAAAGCAAGAGCAGATGCAACTATAAGCACCATCACTGTGGCAAATAAAAAGGTATAAGCGTTACTATCTCTATTCATCGTTATGCTGATTTAAGTTCTTGAGCTAATGCCCAACGTTTTTTACGTTTTTTAATATTTCCATTCACTACATAGTGATCAATGGTTGGAGCAAACACATTCATTAAAAGGATCGCTAGCATTACTCCTTCAGGATATGCAGGATTGAATACGCGAATCATAATACATAAAATTCCAACTAGAAAACCATATATCCATTTTCCTTTATTCGTTTGTGCTCCAGATACAGGATCTGTTGCCATAAACACAATTCCAAAAGCAAACCCTCCAACAATCAAATGATTAATCCAAGAAAAACTCATTAGGGCATTTGCACCCCATAGGTTAAACAACAAGCCCATTACAGCAGCCCCAAGAATTCCTCCAGTAATAATTCGCCAGCTCCCTATGCCTGTAACTATTAGAATTAAAGCGCCTACTGCTACCCAAAGAGTAGATGTTTCTGCTATGGAGCCAGGAATAGCTCCTTGGAACATTTCAAACATGGAGTATTTTACATCCCCTCCAGCAGCTAGTGTTCCTAAAATTGTTTCACCTGAAATTGCCTCTACATTACTTGCTTCAGAAACCCATACTTTATTTCCAGACATATAAGTTGGATAAGCAAAAAAGGCGAAAGCTCTTGCGGTTAATGCTGGGTTTAAAATATTCATCCCGGTTCCTCCAAACGCTTCTTTTGCAATTAAAACAGCAAAAGCAGTAGAAATTGCAACCATCCAAAGCGGAATGTCAACGGGCATAATCATAGGAATTAATAATCCTGTTACAAGATATCCTTCATTTACTTCATGACCTCTGTAGACTGCAAAACCAAATTCTATAGAGAGACCCACTACATAGGATACAATAATCATAGGAACAATTTTCCAAGAACCATGAATAAAGGCTTCTATAAAAGTAAATGGGGTTTCCATTTGATAATAATACTGATATCCCGTATTATAAATTCCGTAAATTAAGGCAGGCATTAAGGCTATAATTACCGTAACCATTGTGCGTTTTAAGTCAACAGCATCTCGAATATGAGCTCCTTTTTTTGTTGTATGATTAGGTACAAATAAAAAAGTATCGAAAGCATTAATTGCAGGTGCAAACTTTTCTAATTTCTGTCCCTTTTCAAAAGGTTTTTTAATGGCATCTAAACGTTTTCTTAAAGCATTCATACGTGTCTATTTATCCTACTTCATTAATCATTAACTCTATTCCTTGTTTAATGATTTCTTGTGCCTCCAACTTAGAGGTATTTGCATAATCAATTAAACCAAAATCTTCTGGGACTACTTCATAAATCCCTAAAGCCTCCATTTTTTCAATATCTTCAATCATACAAGCTTTTATTAACTGCATAGGGAATAAATCTAATGGGAAAACTTTTTCCATCTCACCAGTAACAACAATTGCGCGTTCTTCACCATTTAAATTTGTGTCTACCGAAAAACCTTTTTTGTTAAAAAGTTTCGAAAAAGAAGTGTTTGAAAGGCTCAAAATATGATTGTCTTTGAAAGGTAGCCATCCAAACATTCTATAATCGTTTCCTTCAGGAATAACAGAAACAGTATTATTATAATACCCTAAATACCCATTTTCGTGAGAAGTGCTTCCCGAAAGAACATCACCATTAATACAGCGAACTTGATCTTCAGTAATAGTAACTTCTGAGAGCATTGGAGAGAGTTCTATTCCTATGTTTACAGAGAAATATTTTGGATATTTTACGGCACTACCCGCAAGAGCAATAGTTCGTTTAAGATCTTGAACACCTGTTAATACAAAATTTCCAATGTTGGCAACATCTTCTGCATTGACGGTCCAGACTTTGTCACCCATATTAATTGGACTTAATTCTTGAATATGTAAACTTAAATTTCCTGCTGGATGAGGACCAGAAACAGTGTATTTTTGGACATTTTCAATATTTTCAAATGGTTTTGAAAAAGCAGCATCAATTCCTAAAAATACAGCTTGATCAACTAATGAATTGAGTACCGTTAAGCCTGTTTTAAAGTTATCATACTTTTTTTCTAAAATATATTGAAAATCTGCACCTAAAGGAGCTGTGTCGATCGTAGAAACAAAAATAGCATTGGGAAAGTCGTCAGGATTAGCGATGGTCCCATAAGGTCGTTGTTTTATAAAAGGCCAACTTCCACTTTCTAACAAAAGTGATATTAATTCTTTTCGTCCAAGAGTTTCCCATTGGTCAACTTTGTGTAAACGTATCTCGTTATTACCATCAGATTCAATAATAATTTGCTCAATCTTTCTTTTGGCTCCTCGATTGATTGATTTGATAGTTCCTGAAACTGGAGATACTATCTTAATCCTTGGTTCCTTCTTATTAAAAAAAACAGGGTCACCTGCTTTAACGATATCACCTTCGTTAACTGAAAGTTTTGGAATTAACCCAAAAAAGTCGTCCGGGTTTAGCGCGTATGTGGAGGAAGGAATTTTGTTGGAAATTATTTTCTCCGCTGATCCTTTTAAATTCAGTTTAGCTCCCCTTTGAGTTCGAATACCTTTTTTTATATTCATTAAATTATTTAATTCTAAAAATCATGCAAATTTACTAATAAACACTCTTTTTTCTGAAGCAAAACCATAGGAAAAAGTATTATTTATATTGATTCTAAATAATCGTTTAATCTTTTTAATTAGAAGGACTCAATTTGGTTAAGCAACAATGAAGATATACCTTTACTTTTGATGAACACAAAAGATCTCTTCATTGTTTTACTTACCATCGGAACACAATTTATTTGTTATGCACAAAAAGGAATAGATTATACTGCTAAAGACTATATTAAAACAGTACAATTTTCTGGTTTACAACAAAATGATGGGTTTCCGATTGTTGCATTGGGCGAAAAATTTGAACTAAAATTTGATGATTTAAATGGTGATGAAGCAGATTATTACTACAGGTTTAGTTTTTATAATCATGATTGGACTAAATCAACATTATTTAAAAACGAATTTCTAGAAGGCTTTGATAATCTCAGAATTGATAAATACACCACTTCCTTCAACACCTTACAAACCTATACCCACTACCAACTTGAAATCCCTAATAATGATATACAATTTAAAGTGTCAGGAAATTATGTTTTAGAGGTCTACTCTAGTGATGATGAGTTAATATTTTCCAGACGTTTTTGTATTTATGACCCCCAAGCTTCAATTCAAGCAGGAGTCTTTCGAACACAAAATATGGATCGTTTCTCAACACATCAATCCGTTCATTTTACAATAATTCCTAACGATATTAGCTTTAGAAATCCTAAAGAAAATATTAATGTGGTCTTACTTCAAAATCAACAATGGGACAGAATGATAACTGATTTAAAACCTCAATATTTTAATGGAAGAGCAATTAAATATCGTTACGGTATTCCATCACAATTTGAAGGTGGAAATGAATATTTTTATTTTGACACAAAAGATCTTCGTATAACTACCCCCAACATTAGCTACGTCAATAGAGCTTCTCTATACGAATCATACTTAAACATTGATATTCCTAGATTATATTCTGACTATGCATATGCTCCTGACATTAATGGAAAATACGAAATAAGAAATATTATGGTTCCTGGAAATTCTGATACAGAAGCAGATTACGGATATGTATATTTCAGCTTAGCTTCAGACTATAACCTTAAAGAAGAAGAAATCTTTATTTATGGAAATTTTAATGGCTATGAATTAAAAGAACAGAATAAAATGTATTATAATCCTGCATTAGAAATCTATGAAGGCTTGCTTCTTTTAAAACAAGGTTTCTACAATTACAAATATGTCATGAAAATAGGTAATCAACTTAAAAAAAATGCAATAAGTGATTCACATGCTCTTACAGAAAATGATTACCAAGTATTGGTCTACTATAGAAATATAGGAATGCAATATGACGCATTAATAGGGGTTGGAAATGCAAATTCCTTTGAATTACAAAATTAATAGTTTTTGAAAAGTGCTATTTCACTTTTAATAACTTTATTAAATCAATAAGTTTAATAACCATTGATACATCAGGTCACAAAAGGAATTAAAATCTCTGTTGAAGTCAAATTTGAAGGAACTTTTACCAGAAAGTCTTTTCAACAGCATGCATTTACCTATTATATATCTATTGAAAATTTAGGTAAAGACACCATTCAATTAGTTTCACGTCATTGGAAAATACTAGAATCTACCAATCGACCTAATTATTTGAAAGGCAATGGTGTTGTGGGCGTCAAACCAATTTTAAAATCCGGGGAAATTTATTCTTATAAATCGGGATGTCATATCAATTCAACAGTTGGATCAATGTCTGGAAAATACACAATGATTAATTTTACTAATGCTCAAAAATTCAGCGTTGATGTTCCTAACTTCAAGTTAAGTGTTCCTTACATTTTAAATTAAGCCACTTTTTAGTAGTTGACGTTTAATCTTAAATCTATACTTTTATAAAAAAAACATGGCAAATAGCGTTTTTAAGGTACCATATCCAGCAAATGAATCCATTCTAACTTACTCACCGGGAAGTACTGAAAAAGAGGTCGTATTAGCCACCTACTCTAAAATGTACAATGAAACCATAGAGATTCCTATGCGCATTGGTAATCAAAATATTACAACAAAAGAGACGGCTTCTATGCAGCCACCACATGACCACAAACATAAACTTGGGGTCTATCATAAAGCAAATAAAGCACATATCAATAAAGCCATTGACGCAGCTCTTCAAGCTCGTATTTCTTGGAGTCAAATGCCCTGGGAATCTAGAGCTGCTATTTTTCTTAAAGCTGCAGAACTTATTGCCGGCCCATATCGAGCAAAAATAAACGCTTCAACCATGCTTGCGCAATCGAAAACTATTCACCAAGCTGAAATTGACGCTGCTTGTGAATACATTGACTTTTTAAGATTCAACGTAGCCTTTATGGAGGAAATTTATGAAAATCAACCCGAAAGTGGACCTGGTGTTTGGAACCGTTTAAGTTACCGACCTTTAGAAGGATTTGTGTATGCAGTGAGTCCTTTTAATTTTACAGCGATTGCCGGAAACCTTTGTGCAAGTGCGGCAATGATGGGAAATACTGTGGTTTGGAAACCTAGTGATCACCAAGTCTTTTCAGCCAATATTCTCATGAAAGTATTCCAAGAAGCTGGACTACCAGATGGCGTAATCAACATGGTGTTTGGAGATCCAGAAATGATTACTAATACAATCTTAGAAAGTGAAGATTTTGCGGGAATTCACTATACAGGGTCTACAGAGGTGTTTAGAAATATTTGGAGTAAGATTGGTGCCAATATCGGTCACTATCGCTCTTACCCCAGAATTGTCGGGGAAACAGGTGGAAAGGATTTTATTATCGCACACCCATCATCAAATTCTAAAGAAGTTGCTACCGGAATTATTAGAGGTGCCTTTGAATTTCAAGGTCAAAAATGCTCTGCAGCTTCTCGAGTTTATTTACCAAAATCAATTGCTAGTGATATTATTGACTATGTGAAATCTGACCTAAAAACAATAAAAATGGGGTCTCCAGAAAATTTTGAAAATTTTGTAACCGCTGTAATTCATAATGGTGCATTTGAAAGATTAGCAAATGCTATTGAACAGGTAAAAATTGATTCTGAAGCAGAAATTGTTGCGGGTGGTGGTTATGACGATAGTAAAGGATATTTTGTTGAACCTACTGTAGTAATTACCTCAGATCCACAATATCACACTATGAAAAAAGAACTGTTTGGTCCATTGGTGACAATTTATATCTATCCAGATTCAAAATGGTCAGAAACTCTTTCTTTAGTTGATAAAACTTCAGAATATGCTCTAACGGGTGCTGTATTTTCTCAAGATCGATATGCATTAGAAGAAGCCTTAACTGCATTAGAAAACGCAGCTGGAAATTTCTATATTAACGACAAGCCTTCAGGAGCTGTTGTTGGCCAACAACCTTTTGGTGGTGCTAGGGGCTCTGGAACTAATGACAAAGCAGGGTCTGCTGCAAATTTAATGCGATGGGTATCCCCCAGATTAATTAAAGAAACCTTTGTGCCAGCTTCTGATTATCGATATCCGTTTTTAGGATAAAATTAAATACTCGCTACGACATATAAAGAAGAGGTAATCTCAAAGGGAATTTATAAAGGAACATAGACCACCTTTTTCATTTCAAAAAAATCATCGTTAAAATGTTGGGCTAAATCAAACTGCTGTGCTTTTGGAAATTTCAAAAGCTCTTGAGTAAGATCTCCGCCTTTTAAATATAATATTCCGTTTTTAATACAGTGCTTGTGAGTGGAGCGAATATTTTTTTTGACCCAAGGAACAAAAATATCCATTTTTGTTACAGCTCGACTTACCACAAAATCAACTTTTTGGTTAAAATTTTCTGCTCTTATTTTTGAAACTGAAATATTTTTCAAGTCCAAAGCTGCTATAACCTCCTCTACTACTTTTATCTTCTTTCCAATACTGTCGATAAGGAAAAAATGAGTTTGTGGAAACAAAATAGCCAATGGAATTCCTGGAAAACCACCACCAGTTCCAACATCCAAAATTTTAGCATTTGGTAAAAATTGTAGCACTTTAGCAATTCCTAGAGAATGCAATAGATGCCGTTCATAAAAAAAATTGATATCTTTTCTTGAGATCACGTTAATTTTAGAATTCCAATCTTCATAAAGAATAGGTAAGTTTTTAAACTTTTCTATTTGAGAAGCTGAAAGTGAGGGAAATATTTCTATTAGCTTATTCAAGGTGATGTTTTGATTAGAATGTTTTTTCGACTATTTTTACTTAATAATATTTTTTATGCAAGCTACACAAAGCCTTCGATTTTCTCGAAAAGACCCAAAACAATTTTTCAAAACACTAAACCAGCGTGTCAATAAATATTTCAAAGAAAAAAAAGTGTATAAAACCGGGAACTGGAAACTTTATCTCAAAACAGCGGTTATGTTCTCTCTTTTTATTACACCTTATGTATTAATAATCGTACTAAATATTAGTCTCTGGTACAAACTATTGCTTGCAATTTTAATGGGAGTGGGAATGGCAGGCATCGGGATGAACGTAATGCATGATGGTAATCATGGTTCATTCTCAAGATATCCTTTGATTAATAAAATTATGGGAGGTAGTATCTATTTTTTAGCTGGAAACGTATTTAATTGGAAAATTCAACATAATCTTTTACATCATACTTATACTAATATTCTTGGACATGATGAAGATCTAGAAGCTGGACGTGTTTTACGTTTTTCAAAAAATGCTGAATGGATGCCGCATCACAAATTTCAGCATTTATATTTCTTTTTTTTATATGGGTTACTAACTATTAATTGGGCAATTTTTACAGATTTACAGCAAATGAAACGCTATATGAAGAAAAAGTTATCTTATGCTAACAGCAAACGCCCCAGTCTTCAATGGGTCGGCTTATTAATAACTAAAGTAATGTATTGGAGTGTATGGATCATTATACCTATGATTTTAATAAATGCTCCTTGGTGGTCTGTTTTAATAGGATTTGTGGTTATGCATTATACTGCTGGACTTATTTTGAGCCTAGTATTTCAACTAGCTCACATAATGGAAGACGCTGAAATGCCAATGCCAGAAGCTTCAGGGACGATGAAAAATACTTGGGCGATACACCAACTTTTAACAACTGTAAATTTTTCTACTAAAAATCGATTTGTTAATTGGTTTACTGGGGGATTAAATCATCAAATTGAACATCATATTTTTCCACATATAAGTCATGTTCATTACACGAAAATCGCAGAAATTGTAAAAAAAACAGCACAAGAATTTAATTTACCCTACAACGAATACAAAACGACCAGAAGTGCTATACTTTCGCACTTTAGATTTTTAAAACAAATGGGCATGCAACCCAGTTAAAGAATAATCATGGACCAACTATCAGCTCGGATAAACAGTTTGCCTGTTTCCGAAACGCTTGCCATGGCAGCAAAAGCCAGAGAATTAAAGAATAAAGGAATTGATATTATTGGATTAAGTCTGGGTGAACCCGATTTTAATACCCCTGAATTCATAAAAGATGCTGCTATACAGGCGGTAAAAGATAACTACAATTCTTACAGTCCTGTAGATGGATATGCTGATTTAAAAGAGGCTATTTGCACTAAATTTAAACGCGATAACAACCTAAACTATTCACCTTCACAAATTGTTGTATCAACAGGAGCAAAACAATCAATCGCAAATATATGTATGGTGCTTTTAGATCCCGGAGATGAAGTACTTCTTCCTGCACCTTATTGGGTAAGTTATTCAGCAATTGCAACCTTAGCAGAAGCAACATCTATTATCATCCCATCATCTATAAAAACAGACTTTAAAATTACCCCAGAACAGTTAGAAGCATTCATAACGCCTAAAACTAAATTGGTAATGTTTAACTCTCCAAACAATCCCAGTGGAACTATTTATACTGAGGCAGAATACCGTGCTTTAGGAAAAGTACTAGAAAAATATCCTGATATTTTCATTCTTTCAGATGAAATATACGAACACATTAATTACGGAACTGCACATTTTAGTATAGCTGCAATTCCAGAATTATACGATCGCACTATAACAGTTAACGGTGTTGCAAAAGCCTTTGCGATGACTGGTTGGCGTATTGGGTATATTGGTGGCCCTGATTGGATCGCCAAAGCCTGTAATAAAATGCAGGGGCAAATCACCTCTGGAGCAAATTGTATAGCACAACGAGCTACGATTGCTGCTCTGGAAGCTCCGGTCAGCAATATTCAGTATATGATTGATGAATTTGCAAAACGTCGTATAATGATCATAAAACTTCTCAGCAGTATAGATGGCTTTAAGATGAATCAGCCACAAGGAGCCTTTTATGTATTCCCTGATATTTCCTATTATTTTGGAAAAACGATTCAAGGAAAAACAATTTCGAATGCTTCTGATTTCTCTATGCTTCTTTTAGAAGAAGCACACGTTGCAACTGTTACAGGTGATGCGTTTGGAAATGACGCTTGTATTCGAATTTCTTACGCTGCCTCGGTTGAAAATATTCAAGAAGCTGTAAGACGTATTGCCAATGTATTAAAATAAAAAACTCTTCTGAAAAACTGTAAATAGTGGTTTTTTTTTATTGGACCCAATACAAAATTAAGAGCTCAAAAACATAAGCGTACTTTAACATTCTAATCATATATATGATATTTGAAGATTTAAAACTTGAAGATCCCATTCTGAAAGCCATAGAAAAACAGGGGTACACAAATCCTACACCCATTCAAGAACAGGCTATTCCTATACTATTAAATGGACATGATTTATTAGGTGTTGCTCAAACGGGTACTGGAAAAACAGCTGCCTTTGGCATACCGATTCTAAACCACTTACTTAAAGAAAACAATACCGGCGGAAAACGAAAAATTAAAGCTCTTGTAGTAACACCCACTAGGGAGCTTGCTATTCAAATTGCCGAAAGTTTTACGGCCTATAGTCAATTTACAAACCTGCGAAATACAGTAATTTTTGGTGGTGTAAAACAATCTAAGCAAGTCGCCAGTCTCCAGCAAGGAGTTGATATTTTAGTTGCTACTCCGGGACGATTATTAGATTTAATGAACCAAGGTTACATTTCTTTTAGTGACTTAAAATATGTTGTATTAGATGAAGCTGATCAAATGCTTGACATGGGCTTTATTCATGATGTTAAAAAAATTTTTGCTAAACTACCTCTAAAAAGACAATCCTTATTTTTTTCTGCTACCATGCCCAAAAGTATTGTAGACTTGTCACAAAAAATGTTAGGTAATTTTAAAAGGATAACTATAAAACCACAACAAGCGACAGCAGAAAAAGTTGAACAAGGTGTCTACTTTGTTAGTAAAAACAATAAACCAAAATTATTAATACATCTTATAGAGGGACGAAGTACAGATTCTGTACTTGTATTCTCACGCACAAAACATGGAGCCAATAAAATTGTAAAAGTTTTAGATAAAGCTAACATCAAGTCGGCAGCAATTCACGGGAACAAATCACAGCTTCAACGTCAAAAAGCATTAGGAGCTTTTAAAGATGGATCTTTAAAGGTACTTATTGCAACAGATATTGCAGCCAGAGGAATTGATGTAGATGATTTGGCCTTGGTAATTAATTATGACTTACCTAATGTTTCTGAAACCTATGTTCATAGAATTGGTAGAACGGGTCGTGCAAGTGCGAGTGGAATTGCACTTTCTTTTTGCATGGGAGACGAACGGCCTTATTTAAAGGATATTGAAAACCTCATCAAACAACAAGTGCCTCGCATGGGAGAACATCCTTTTATGGAAGGTGCAGATGTGGTTGAGGGCTCACTATCAAAAAAACCACAAGCCCGAAATAAAAACTACAATAAATCTATTAACACCCGTAACAAAAATCGAAATTGGAGATAAACCTTAAATAAAAATATAAACACTTAAAAAGTGACACAAGCTCCCCAAAAGCACAAACACATGAAAAATTGCGTGATTATAATTGATTTTTTTAAGTAAATAAATTAGTGCTCCCAGAGTATAAAAAACGCCACCCAAGAATAGAAGTTTTACTCCTTGAATAGGAAATTTTTCCATCAAAGGATTTATAGCAAAAATAATTTGCCACCCCATAAAGACATACATAATAGTGGAAATTTTCTCAAACCTTCCGGTATAAAATAATTTTAAGACTATCCCAATCAGAGCAAAGGTCCAGGTAAAAATAAAAATATACCATCCTAAAGGTCCTGCCAGAATGATAAGGGTGAATGGGGTATAAGTTCCTGCAATTAGAATATATATGGCTGCATGGTCGAGAATGTTCAATTTTCTTCTCTGCCTGGGCTCTCTAGCTGCATGATAAAAAGTAGAGGCAGCATATAAAACTATCAAGCTAACTCCATAAATAACCAAACTAGCTGGCTTCCAAAATCCTTCATAATAAAGCGATTTATAAATAAGTAAGGGTAATGCAATACAACTCGATAATAATCCAGAAGCGTGAGTTAAAACATTCAACCGTTCTTCTTTTTCAGAATAGAGGTAATTTAAATCTTTACTCATGCTTTAAAAAATCAAATACGTATTTGTCGCTCCTTTAAATCCTGATAGTATAGCGCAAGGGTAGTATTGTGCCAAGGAATAACAGCAAAAACGCCCACAATAAGACACAATAAACCTAAAAGATACCATGGGATAAAACGCAAGTTTAGTTCCAATAATT
>CAJQQG010000005.1 GCA_905480425.1 uncultured Flavobacteriaceae bacterium
ATCAGCTCCTAAACCTGCATTTCCAATATTTTTGGTGAGCATATTGCTTCCAGCAAGATATCCTTGTTGTATGGTTTTAAAGTCATCTTCTGCATGTGCCCAAGCTAGGCCATAAGAAACTTCTGCATCGGTAGCTGCAAAGATGTGAGGCACCCCATAAGCATCTCTTACAATGTCAATATGTTCGGGATCTATTTGGCCATGAATCATGGAATATATAAGACAACACATTGCTAGTGGTAGACGAAAAAGCATAATTAATTTTTGCTGAAGATATCAAAACTTTTAAAATATTATGTATAAATAATTGCATCTATTTAACTGAAATTTATATATATTCAATATTCAAAATAAAATCAAATGAACAAATTTTTTTTACTTTTTGTTATAGTTTTTTTTACTCAGAGTGTTGTTTCTCAGGAATCATTATTTAATGGTAAAAACCTTGAAGGTTGGAATATTCACGGGACAGAATTGTGGTATGTGGATCATGGGCTTTTAGTTTGTGAAAGTGGTCCAGATAAAGCTTATGGTTATTTGTCTACCACAAAATATTATGATGATTTTGAATTGACTCTTGAATTTAAACAAGAGGCAGATGGAAATAGTGGTATATTTATTCGTTCCACTGTCGAGGGAACTAAAGTAAGTGGTTGGCAGGTAGAAGTTGCTCCTCCCGGAAGCAATTCTGGTGGCGTTTACGAATCTTATGGACGTGGCTGGTTAATAAAACCTACGAAAGAAAAAGACAAAGCCCTTAAGATGGGTGATTGGAATCAGATGCGTATTCGTGTTGTTGGAAATCAAATCGACACATGGTTAAATGGTACTGAAATGATTTCTTTAAATGATGAAAAAATTGGTCAAGGAAAAGGATCCATTGCACTTCAAATTCATGACGGTGGCGGTATCAAAGTACGCTGGAAAAATCTTCAAGTAATTTCTTTATAGGCTGATTTGATCAATTAGCTTTGCTAAATCAAAATCTTTTTGAGAAAGCCCACCAACATCTTTAGTTGTTAGCTTTATAATAACTAATAAGTAATTATTGGTTATAATTGGGTGGTGATTATTTTCTTCAGAAATCGTTGCTATTTTATTTATATAACTAATAGCATTTCGAAAACTTTTAAAATGAATTTCTTTACAAAGGAGACCCAAATCAATCTGCCATGAGTCTATTAGTGAAATTTGTTCTTTAATTTCTTCAGGACTTAACAGATGCATTTAGGTATAATATAAACTAGTTACAATTCTGTATACAACATAAATTCCTGTTACTGACCATACCCACCATCTATTCTTTATATACCATTCCATACTTTTTTTTAATTAGTTTTATTACATTCACCTTCTTGATAGTTTAAGATACCATTACTATCCGCAATACAATCATTTGAATATGTATTTCCATCACAACCACAAACAGGTGCGTAAATTTCATAGCAAACAGTTAATTCATCTACAAGATTTTGATCTATACAAAGTTTTTCAGGCTCAATTACATTAATATCGTTACAATTAATAAATAATAGCATTAAAATAAAAGGAAGAAGCTTCTTTTTCATTCCGCTAAATTAATTACTATTTTCTTTTAAAGTGTTCATCAAATTTTTTTTTTTAAATTTATAATATGGATAATTTGATCTAAACTCAAAAAAACATTAGTCACTACTTTGTTTTGTTACTTGAGTTTTCGCATTTCTTTATTTTATAAAATAGCTAAGAAAATTGTTTAAAAAAGTTTTTTTGTCAGTTATAATAGTTTTTATCCTTCTAAATACAATGATTTTTGGAGGGATAAGAATTTTTTTAAATTTAAATGATGTTCCTATTTATAACTATAGATTAATATATGATTTTATATTCAGTAATAATGATATTAATCAGTTTGATAATTTATCTAAATTATTAGGATACAATAAAAATGATAAGCTTTTGATAATTCATGCTGATGATTTAGGTTTATCTAATTCTGTAAATCAAGCTTCTTTTGAGGCGCTAAACAATAGTTATGTAAACTCAGCTAGTGTAATGATTCCTGCACCAAATACAGAGGAGGTGGCAGACTATTTTAAAGAAAATCCTGATATAGATTTAGGTCTTCACTTGACTTTTACATCTGAATGGAAAGATTTTAAATGGCATGGTATTAGTCATAAAGACTCTATATCAACTTTAATAAATGATAACGGTAATTTTTATGAAAATAAAAAAGAAGTTATCAAAAATTCTAATCCACAGGACATAAGGAAAGAATTACAAGCTCAGATAGATTATGCAATATCTATTGGAATAAAACCAACACATCTTGATAGTCATGAAGGAGTCTTGTTTTTTTCACCAGAATTTTTCAAAATTTATCTTGATATTTCAGAAAAAAATAGACTTCCTGTATTTGTTCCAAAACTTTTAGCACCACATTTTAATAGTGATTTTCCACAACCAAAAAATTTAGTTTTTATAAAAATGTACATGGCTGATAAAAATATATCTTTTGATAATTGGGCTGAATATTATGAATCAATACTAAATAATTTAAGTCCAGGATTAAACGAAATTATTGTTCATCTTGGTTTAGATAATAATGAAATGAAAAAAATAACTTCAAATAGAATTGATTTTGGTTCAAAGTGGAGAAATTTAGATTATGATGTAGTATCTAGTGCTCAATTTAGGGAATCACTAATTAAAAATGACATTAAATTAGTAACATGGCGAGAAATTAAAGACATATTATATCCATAGATGAATTAAAACACCAAAATTTGCCAACTTATTGATTTATATGTTTTTATTATATTTACCTTAATCAACTAAACAATCATAATGAAAAAACTACTTTTATTTATCATGGCAGTAAGCTTATCTGCTTGTAATAATCTTGTCTCAGAAGCAACTGGAACGGATATAGAAAAAATAAATGGTGAGCCTGAAGGACCCCATACATCTTCTGAATGGAAAATATGGGCTTACAGTACAGCTGCACCTTCATATATTGCTTCAGATTGCACTGTAATAGATGTTGATGGAACTGTACTTAGAGAAGGAACAAATGGATGGACAGCTATGGCTGCTAATCCAAGAGGAATGGCTAATCCTGAAAATGGATGGGATAATCCTCATGAGGCAATGCCTATGGTAGGTGATGCCCAAGCCATGAAATGGGCTATGGCTTACATGGGAGGAAAAACACCTCAGATGGACCACGATGGATGGGCATGGATGCTTCACGGCGACATGGGAGAAGACAACACTAAGCATTTAGTTCTAAATAAAGAGGATGCTGCCGAAGGCCAGTGGATTGAATCAGGACCTCATTTAATGCTATTTCCAAAAGATCCAGCTACCCTAGAAGGGAACACTACCGACTTTATGACTGGTGCTCCTTACATCATGTTTAAAGGAACTGGTTACGATCATCTTATGATTCCCGTGGAAAACTATTTTGATTATCAACCACAACAATAAATATTGTTTAACAATATCCCCTTATTAATAGAGGGGATATTTGTTTAAATCAAAATTCATTGATACGATCCTTGTAAATAAGGTTTCAATTTTTTTTCACTTATTGTCTTAATTTTGGATATTATATATTTTTATTATTTCATTGAAAGACCAAACCAGATAACACCAAAACCACCAATCATCATCAATACTGCAATTGATTTTAAAAAAACTATTTTTTTTATAAATCAAAAATAATTTAAATAGCATTGAGACAAAAATAAATACAACTGCAATACTAATGCATTGAGTTTATAAAAAAGTATAGCCAAACTAAAGGTATTTTATCTTCAGAAATTACCAATAACTGTTTTAAGACACTTTTCTAATTAATCGTTAAAGTTGTTTATTTCCAAACTTTACTAATAATTGAGTTAAATTTAAAAATATGAAGTTATTTTATTTCATTTTATTCTTGCTTACTACTTTACTACTTTCAAATGAATGCCTAGGACAAAAGCCCGGTAGTGATTTAGAATACACCTTTAAAAGAGGAGATTTTAACGGAATAGGAAAGTGGTACATGGGGAGAGAAATTTCTTATGTAATGGGATTTGAAGGAATTAGTTGGCTAGAAAGATTCGATCGAGAAAAAGAAGAAAATGTTTCTACTTTGATTAAAAACATGAAAATTAAATTTAATGATACCATTGCAGATATTGGAGCTGGTTCTGGGTATCATGTATTTAGATTAGCTCCATTAGCCAAAAAAGGCCTCATTTACGCAGTAGATATTCAAAGTGAAATGTTAATGGCAATTGAAATGACAAAAGAGTCTAGAAAAATTAGAAATATTGAAACAATTCTTGGAAATGAAAAAAGTGTTCATTTACCGAATAATTCAGTTGATAAAATTTTAATGGTTGACGTGTATCATGAGTTTAATTTTCCAGTTGAAATGATAGCCTCCATGAAAAACGCATTGAAATCTAATGGACAATTATTCTTAATCGAGTATAGAAAAGAAGACTCAAAAGTTCCCATTAAAAAAATACACAAAATGACTGAAAAACAAGCTGTGAAAGAAATGGAAGCCGCTGGCTTTAAGCTAAAAGAAAATATCGATAATCTTCCATGGCAGCATTGCATGGTTTTTATAAAAGATGAAAATAAGTGAAAACTAAATTTTTATTTTACTCTATAATTCGCAGAAAAATCTTCTTGATAAATTACCTGTAATTACATTCAATGTTTTTTTTAGTTTTAGGGTATGGAAAAATTAACTTCTCAATTTTTAAAAGATACTGGCGCAAAAGTACCTATCGTATGTGGGCCGATGTACCCTGGTTCAAACCCAGAATTAGTTGCAGCTGTCTCAAATTCTGGGGGCTTTGGTGTTGTCCAACCACTTGCATTAACTATTCTTTATGGGCATGACTTTAGAGAAGGATTACAATTGATTAAGAAATTGACTAAAAACCCCTTTGGGGTTAATTTCACGATTTTTGGAGGGGCAAATAAAAAGTACCATAAGCAAATGGACAGGTGGATGAAAATTTCCATAGAAGAGGGGGTGAAATTTTTTTTAACTTCTTTAGGAAAACCTAATGAAATTGTAAAAGTAGCCAAACAGCATCAAATTAAGGTTTACCATGACGTACCCAATAAAAAAGTAGCTTTAGCAATGAAAGATGCTGGAGTGGATGGATTGAATTGTATTAATTGGCGAGGTGGAGGACAAACTGGTATCCAGTCTGCTGAAAATTTTATAGAGGAATTGCATGATATTGGTATTCCCCTAATTTGTGCTGGTGGTATTAGCAATAAAGAAGATTATAAAAAAGCTCTAGAGATGGGATATGCAGGTGTTCAAATGGGTACAAGATTTTTAGCATCTCATGAGTGTAAAGTAACTCAAAGTTATAAGCAAGCAATTATTGAATCTTCAGAGGAGGACATTGTTTGGACCAATAAGATAGCAGGGAATAACTCCTCTGTTATTAAAACAAAAGATATAATGCAGGGTGGCTTAAGAACAGGTCCCATTATTAATTTTATGTTGCGAAAATCTAAATTAAAAAGGTACGCTCGAATGTATTTGATGAGCCGAGGACTTAAAAATTATAACAAAACTGCCTTTGACGATTCTGTTCAATTTTGGCAAGCTGGAAAAGGGGTTGGTAATATTAAATCTGTAAAATATGTAGCTAATATTATCGAAGAATTTTCTTTGTAATGAAGAAGATAAGGATAAGCCTAAATCAGTTCTTGGATTCTAAATTTAACCGTATTTAATATCTATCATTTATTTTTCTTTAACTACAAAGGGTTTAATCTCCACCCCAACTATCTTGAAAAAAAATTCCTACTCCTAATTCTGCCCACAGATATAGAAAAAACAAAATTACTAGAATGATTAGGATGTGTTTTCGTTTCATTTAAATTATATCCAAACATACTAATTCAATCTCAAAGTTATTTTTTAAACACCTTGATTAGATAATAAACACCTAAAGACCCTAATCCTGCTATTAATAATTTATCAGCATATTGCCAAGACATTAATTTAAAGAGAATAGCAAAACAAGTAATTGAAAACCCAATATATTTTACTTTTTCCATATACGCAAAGCTACTAATTCCATCCACTAAATATATACAATCGTATTCTAAAACCCACAAATGAATAGGTCAGATAAAGAATTAAGAAAACTGTTGTTTAGAAATAATTATCCTGTATGCAATACCTTCCAGAGTATTTAATAATTATCACAAGTGTGAAAAGATGTGATAAGAGGAACAATTTAATACGCTTCTACAAGAATACCTATAATCATTACTATTATTAAACTACAAAGAGTTATTATTATTTTTTGATCTTCACACATTGCGTTTTATATATTTATAGCTTCTGTAAGATCTGATATGAACATCACTATAATTACAGCAATAAAAAAACATATTACTAGTATTAATTTTTGATCTGTACTCATTATATTTTATTAAAGCAGCGAACTTATAAAAATTAATTATTAAGGACTTACAGGACGTTACTTCATTTATACTGCAGACCATTAGAAAATTAACATTTAACTTATTTTTTCATTGTAATCTAAAAAAAAACCCCCTTGATTAAAAGGGGGTGTTTTGTAATAGATTTTTTTTATAATTAATATCTCTTTAAATTTGAAACCATATAGTCTCTAACATTTTCAACCTTTCCTCTTTCGCCTAAAAGTTTTATAAACTCACTTTGCTTTTGTAATTCGTCTAAAAGCATTACGTGTTCGTGATCATCTTTGCCTGAAACACCTACCCAGTGAGTTGCACCATTAGGATGATTTATATCATAAGTTCCAAAAGCTGCCCAGCGACCTTCAAATTGTTTTTTAAATTTTTTCAGAATTTTATCGTGAGCTATTTTAAATTGGATGGGATCACTTGCTTTTATGTCCCAAATATGATCCCATTTATAATCTTCATTAGTTCCATCTTGTTCACTAAGAACTCTTCCCATGTAGGATTCACCGTATTTTTCTACATAATTTTCCGTTTGAGAAAACCAAAGAGGAGCTTTGTCCCATATATCAGTCCCTTCCCATAGATCTTCACCTATTTCCCAGTACCATAAAAATCTATGAGTCATACCATCGTCAGCACCTTTCCCGAGTTTTTGAAGAGCAAACCCTCCTTTGTTAGGTTTTATATCCTTGCAGCATGTTTCGTAAGCTTCCTCCAACTTGGATTCTAGGTAATCTTTTGCTTTAACTTCTTGTACATTAAATACAATTGTTTGTGCCGAGACAAAAACAGAAATAAGAAATAAAGGAATTAAATAAAATATTTTTTTCATTTTAATTGATTTATGATTAATAAGGTACTAATCTACAAAAAAAAACCCTCGGTTAAAAGGGGGGAGTGACTGGGTTTTCGTGTGCAAACAATGTTTGATATCAGGCAAAAAAAGAAACCCAAGAAACGATGGATAATAAGTACCGTCAAAAGTCTGTTTCTTATACAAATAAATCTCTTGAAACGTTTTTATCAGAAGAAGCAACTCCAGAAGCCGGTACTAAAGGAACGTATATCGGTGTAGAGCAATTGAATGAGGATTATGTTGATTGTGAAAGAGAATATTACGATGATTAATCAAAATGTGCAAAAACCCCTCGTTTAGGAGGGGAATTATTTGACAATTAAAATAAAGTTATTTTGTTCCAATAATAATTTCAGTAATATTTCTATGATTAAATCCATTTGGTAGATTACTCAAAAACTTTTCAACCATTTCATTGGGTATATCTAAAACTGCACCTTGACTTGCCATGTGCTTCATTACCCCTTCCATTGAGTCATACATGTCCCAGTAGAAAATATTACTATCATTGTGTTTGTCTTGAGGGGCAATTACTGTAGCTACTCCCCATCCTGTCATACCAGTTTTTTTTGAGTTTTTCTTAAAAACTTTACCGGTTTCTTTTCCAAGTTCAATAGCAGCTTGAATATTTTTAACTTTTCCGTCGTTTAAAATAATATATTTTCCTTGTCCAGTATTAAATTCATCTTGAGTCATGAAATGATAGATACCGCTTTTTGAGATTGCATTACCTTTAAGCTTACTAGATTTAAATCCGAATTTATCTTCGAATTTCCCCCAAAAAGGATCTTCTTTATGGGCAACCATTTGCTCTATATTATCAAAAGCATGTACCCAAAAATAATTGAATTTATAATCCTCTGCGTCACCAATTCCTGAGACTCTTTTTAATAAAGCCCACCCTCTCATCTTACCGCTGTCAACATAATCTTGAGCAAGTTTAGAATTGTATTCAATTTCTTGACTTTCAAAATTTTCTTGATTCTTGTTAGGCACGTGGACTCCATGAAGAACAAAAGTTTTCTGAGCGGATAAACTATTTGAGTATATAAACAGAATAGTAAATAATAAAAAAAATATTTTTTTCATTTTAATTGATTTATGATTAATAAGTTACTAATATAAGAAACTCTAAAATATGGTTACAAAAAACCCCTCTGAATTAACCAAGGGGTTTAATTATTAAAAAAAACGATTCTATGAAATTAATTAAAGGATAAAAGATCTTCTACAGAAAAAGATTTAATTATTTCATTCTCACCTCTTGTCTTAACAAACTCTTCGTATGCTTTAGAGGTTCTAATTTTATTAAGAATAATTTCTAAATCATTCATATTTTCGCCATAAAAAACTGTGTAGTGTGAAGCACCATCTAAATCTCCCATATTAATAGCACCTAACCCCATCATTCGATCTCCAATCATAGGCTCAATTGCTTTGGCAAATTTAATCCAAGCTGCTGCATATTTTGCAGGATCTTCAACTCTAATAAGCCATTGTTGGCCAACATGATATTTTTCTCTATCTCCATTTTTCCAATAAGCAGATCTAGCGGTATATGAACCTTCAGATGGTCTTCTAAATGCTCTTGTTCCTCTTAAATAAGCTCTCCAATCTGATTCAGGTCTTTCGATTGCGCTACCCCAATTATTAGGATCACCAGTTATGATAACTCGGTGAGAAACATGATTTTGGAATCGAACTCTTTGTAGGGTTACATTTCCAGATTTTCTTTTGCCATTCTCATGATATTCTTTAAATAAATCTCCAACAGATGCAGCATTCTCAGGAGCTACATTCAAGTTGTAAACCCTTATACTTTGTGCTGACAAGCTAATTGTAAATGTAAATAAAAGTAAAAATATTGCTTTTTTCATTTTAAATTAATTTATGATTAATAAGTAACTAATATAAAAAAACTAAACTAAAAATCAACGTGGAGTAACCATGACTCAAACCTCTTCAGATTTACTTTAGTCATCGCTGTATTTTAATTTAAATAAAAACCTCAACATTTTTAAAAAATTATATAATCAGGTTTTTTCTAGTAAAAATTTTTTAAAAAAATTTTAAAATTGTACCTAAATTGTACCTAAATATAAAAATATTAAATGAATCTAAAGGAAACTAGTTGTTAACAAATACCTTATATTTAATAAGATATTCAGCTAAATGAAACTAAAAGAAAGGTACGTTACTTTCCAATACAGAATTGACCAAAAATAGCTCCTAATACATCATGATCTGTATCAATCTTTCCGGTAATACTTCCAATATAAAAAATAGCTTCTTTCAATTCAATGCTTAACAAATCTCCTGGAAGATCATTTTCTAAACCATCCATAGTAATTTCTATGGCTTTAAAAGCGTTTATAAGCGCATAATAATGACGACTATTATTAACAACAACAGTAGCACTTTCACCCATTTCCTTGAGGGTGTTTACCAAGTGGGCCTTAAGTGGAGCAATACTTTCTGAGGTTAGGGTCGAAATTCCCATTCCAAAAGTATGTTCCATGGAGTCAAGGGCAGAAAGTAATTCATTATTTAAATTATTATCAAATCCTTCAGAATATTTATCAATTTTACTTTCAATTAATATAAGTTTTTGATTTTTATGTTGTAAAGACTTAATCTCTGAAATTAAATCTTTAAATGCTGTAGTTCTTTCATATAAGTAAATTAAAAGTGAGGCTTGAGTTATTTTTTCTCTGGCTTTTTTAACTCCCAAAGCTTCTATTACATCATTAGTTTCTCGTAATCCAGCAGTATCAATAAAACGAAATATAATACCATCAATAGTTAAAGTATCTTCAATAACATCTCTTGTGGTTCCTGGAATATTAGAAACAATTGCTTTTTCTTCATTGAAAAGTGTATTTAAAAGAGACGATTTTCCAGCATTTGGTTTTCCTGCAATTGCAACAGGTACACCATTTTTTATAACATTTCCATAGAAAAAAGATTCCTTCAGTATATGAATATCCTTATGTAACTTACTTAATAAGTCTTTTAATTGATCTTTATTAGCAAAGCTCACTTCCTCTTCACTGAAATCTAATTCTAGCTCTATTAAAGCCTTAAATTGGATAAGCTGTTGCCGAAGTTCTTCCATGTTTTTAGAAAAGCCTCCTCTCATTTGTTTCATTGCAATTCGATGTGCTGCTTCGCTTTCAGAAGCTATTATATCAGCTACTGCTTCGGCTTGACTTAAATCCATTTTTTTATTTAGATAGGCACGCAATGTGAATTCCCCTGGTTGAGCTGGAAGAACTTTATATTCCAGAAAGCAACTGATTATTTTTTGAAGTACATAGGAAGAACCATGGCATGAAATTTCTACAATATCTTCTCCAGTATATGAATTTGGACCTTTAAAAGAGGTGACTAATACTTCATCAATAAGCTGTTCGACATAAATAAAATCAGCTAAAAAAGCAGTATTTGGAAGGATATTTTTCCAAGATTTTTTATTTTTTGGAAAAATGAATAACGCTGCTTTTTCGATAGCTAAATCTCCTGAAAGTCTTATAACACCAATAGCTCCAGCTCCATTTGGAGTAGATATTGCTATGATGGTTCCTTCGCTTAACATGATAAAATTTATTAAATATTTTTAGTAAAAGTTGCACGTCTTTTGTGCTGGCGGTTTTCATAGTTTTTCCAAAGCTTTTGAATAGCTGTATTTTCATTTAATTCAGGATTGGTTTCAACAATGGTTATGTTGTGTTTATTAAAAGTTTTCTGTATTTCATTAAATATAATGGCCGTAATTCCTTTATTTTGATAATCAGGATGAACACCAATAAGATAAAAGGAAGCACGATTATTAAACCACATAGCTTTTAATAAATTGTAAATATTAAAGAAAGTTACTTTACCATTAATTCTTTGAAGTGCCCTAGTGAAAGAAGGCATTGTAATAGTAAATGCAATAAGACGATTGTTTTTGTCAACAACACATTTCACAAAGTCTTTATGAACATATTTAAAATAACGTTTTTTATAATGTTCGATTTGATAATCTTGAATAGGCACAAACGTTTGAAGTTTGTTGTAAGTTTCATCCAACAGATTAAACATCTGATCTATGTATGGAATAATTTCTTTCTTATTTTTAAAATCCAGTACCTTTAAATTAAAACGCTTTATTATGACACTGGAGAAGCGTTTCACCTTTTCTGGTGAATCTTCAAAGTTAGCAATTTTGATTTCATATTCAACCCATTGAGCAAGTAATGAAAACCCAAGCTCTTTAAGATGAGTTGCATAATACGGATAATTATAAATAGTAATCATTGTGCTAGGCTCTTCAAATCCTTTGATTAACAAACCTGCTTTATCAAGGTTAGAAAACCCAACGGGTCCCTCTATATGATCTAGTTTGTGTTTTTTTCCAAAGTAGATTACTTGCTCTAAAAGTAATTTTGAAACAGCTATATCATCTATAACATCAAACCATCCAAAACGCACTTTATTTTTTTTTATTTCTTTAATTTCAATCCAATTGACTATTGCGGCAATTCGTCCTACAATTACCCCTTTTTTATATGCGAGAAAAAAACGCGCTGATGAGTTTTGATATACAGGATTTATTTTGCGGTCAATAGTTTCGACTTCCTCATTTATGATTGGTGGAACCCAATAAGGATTATTATTATATAATTCAAAAGGAAACTTTACAAAAGCAACATAATCTTTATTCGTCGTAATGCGTTTTATGGTAATTTCTTGCTCCATATACTTAACTTTTAGCTTTACGATTTCTTTTTCGCTCTACTTTACTATTTTTTTTTAAAGTTTTATTAAGCTGTTTTTCTTCTTTTTTAAGTTTTTTAAATTCTAATTCTGCAGAACTTTGATAGTCTTTATGGAAATCTAAGCGATAGGATATACCCAAATTTAGAAACAGTTGATTGGGTGTGTCTTTAAGATTAGAGCCAATAGTTCCCTCAAATTGAATGTTATTTCCAAATAAATAAGCTGCTCCAAGTCTAAACAAACCATCACTATATAAATCGCTTTTTATTCCATGATGTTCAAGATAAACAGACCAGAGCTCATCTAAAGCATGGGTCAAGGTCAAGATGTAGCTTTTTTCAGGATATTTAGAAAGGTAACGGTCATAGGTGAAATTAGTCACAAAAACCCAGGTATTTAAAAAGTGAGATTGAGTCGCTAGTGTAGCTCTTAAGTGAGCAAAAGGCTCTTTATCTTGAGTCACATTTAAATTTTGGAAGAAAACAGGACGATAGATATTTCCAAATACGTTATTAAAGGGAAAGGGGTTGTTTTTTTCAAAACTAATATTACTTCCTATAATAAGAGAAGCAGCAGGAAGCAAATCTCGTAGCTTAAAACTATTATTTGACTTCCAACTATAGGGATTTACTTTCCGTTCCTTTTTAAAGGGATCATAAAGCAGGTATTTTAAACCAATAAAATTTTGAAGAAATCCTGATTTTGGAATAATAATTTGTTCTGTTGGAATTTTAGAGGTGAGGTTTCCGCTAAGGAACTGACCCTGATAGGTCAACTCTAAAGTTTCTCTAAGGAATCCCCATCTTAAAGAAAGAAAACCAATACCCCCATTAAAAGTTGAGTTATTATATCCAGAATGAGAATAACGTTTAATTACAAAGCCAGCTTCAGCTTGCACTACATTTTTTCCCACTGCAAAAGCACCAATTGATCGGCCAGGTCTATTAGAATTTATTTGGTCGGTATATTGTCCTTTTGCCAAAAAACAAGTAGCTAAAATAATTACAGTAAAAATGCTGCGAATCATAATGCAAATATAGGGTAAGAAAGTATTATCTTGATAAGTTTGATTCTGTTAATGCTTGATAAATTCCCTTTGGTTCAACGCGAATTAATTACTTTTGTACATTAAATACAATTCATTGGGCATACTTTTTAAATTTCTTTTATTTTTTTTAGGAGGTATCTATCTTTTAAGATTGATATTCCCCTTTCTTTTTAAACTTTTAATAAGTAATCTTATTAAAAAATCTAAAAAGAAAAATCCCTCAACTAAAGAAACTCCTAATGACCTAAAAAAAGCGAAGCCTTCTTCGAACTCCATGGGAGAATATATTGATTATGAAGATATTGAATAAAGATTTGATTCGTTACTTTTTATTACCTCATGGCCTCATTATTTTGGTTTTTGGATTTTTATCACTTGCTTTTTATTATCCCTTATTAGGGGGGAAAACACTTATTCAGTCTGATATTCGTCAGTATCAGGGAATGTCCCGCGAGCTAAACGACAATAGAACCGAAACAAGAGAAGAAACCTATTGGATAAATAATGCCTTTGGAGGAATGCCTACCTATCAATTGGGAGCTAAATATCCAGCAGATTTCTTAAGTCCTATTTATTCTTTTATTCGAATTTTACCTCGTCCAGCACACATACTTTTTTTGTATTTTATGGGTGCTTATTTATTGTTGTTAGTTGTTAGAATACCTTATCGAATTGCGTTTTTCGGTGCTTTAGCTTTTGGTTTTTCCACCTATCTTTTAATTATTCTTCAGGTTGGACATAACACAAAAGCTTTGGCAGTGAGTTTTTTTTCTTTTGTAATTGCGGGACTAATACTGTTGTTTCAAAAAAAATATTTCACTGGCTTTATTCTTACAACCCTAGCCTTAGGCATGCAGATCAGGGCCAATCATTATCAAATGACCTATTATTTGTTGTTATTGCTTGGAATCTTTACTATATCATATGGAATTAGTGCTTGGAAGGAAAAAAAAGTTTCTTCCATTATTACGGCTCTTTCATTATTAATTTTATCTGGTATTTTATCTTTAGGGTTTAATGCAACTCCACTGTTAGCTACTGCAGAATATTCCAAATTCAGTACCCGTGGCAGCAGTGAATTAAAGCTTCAGCCTAATGGAACTCCAAAAGAACAAAGTAGTGGATTGGAATACGACTACATTACTGAATATAGTTATGGGATTTTTGAAAGCTTAAATCTTTTTGTCCCTAGAATTCAGGGGGGTGGTTCTAGTGAAAATTTAGGAAAAGAGCATGGTGTTTATGATTTTTTAAAAGCAAGAGGGGTAGGGCAAGATCAAGCAATTCAATTTTCTAAAAACGTACCAACCTATTGGGGTTCTCAACCAATTTTAGAAGCACCAGCCTATGTTGGAATAACTGTTTTGTTTTTTGCCCTATTTGCCTTATTTTTTGTAAATGGACCACTCAAAAATGCTTTAGCTATTGGTGTTTTATTCTCTCTTTTGCTCTCCTGGGGTAAGAATTTTAATATACTCACACAATTATTCATCGATTACTTTCCTTTTTACAATAAATTTAGAGCGGTTTCTTCCATTCAAGTAGTTTTAGAACTTTGTATGCCCATTCTTGCATCTATGGGTTTGAATTGGATCTTTAGCAAAGCTGATTCAGTAAATGTTAAACGACTTTTAAAGGTGGGACTTCTTCCCACTGGAATTTTGACTTTACTCTTGTTTTTTAAATCGTCATTTTCTTTTCTAGGATTAAATGATGGTTATTTTGAAGAAATTTATGGGGTAGATTTAGTTAATCAAATTGTGAGTGCTAGAAAATCTATTTTCAATCAAGATTTGGTAAGAGGAATTCTCTATTGCCTCGTTCTTATGTGCCTTGTTATTGTTATAAATGCTAATAAAGTAAAAAAACCTATTGCATTTATTATTGTTTTAGGAATTTTACTTTTTGACTTATTGGGAATATCAAGTCGATATATTGACTATGATGGATTTGTTTCAAAAAGAATTGCTCAGAATTCCTTTAGGCAAACTACTGCAGATAAAGCCATTCTCCAAGACACAACCCATTATCGTGTTTACGAACCACAACTTGGATTAAACGGAGCTAGAACAGCTTATTTTCACAATACAATTGGTGGATACCATGGTGCTAAGCCTCGTCGTTTTGAAGAGTTAATTAATTATTATAATACCCATCAAATTTCTGGTATATTGGATATGTTAAATATTAAATACATTCTGTTTCCAAATCAAGAAACCGGAGCCTTAGAACCTTTGAAAAATCCTAATTTTTTCGGACCTGCATGGACCGTTCAAACATTAATTGAAATGCCTACTGCCGATGCATTGCTTAATCGATTAAAAATAACAGATCTTAAAAGAGAAGCTCTTTTTATAAAGGGGAGTTTAGGCATCGATGTTGCCAAAGAATATAAATTAGATTCTTTAGCTACTTTAGATTTAAATACGATTACATCTAATAAAATAAATTATAGGGCAACCAGTTCTGTTTCACAGTTTATTGTTTTTTCAGAAATGTATTACCCTGAAGGTTGGACAGCAAAGGTTAATGGAAAAGAAACGCCTATCTACAATTTAAATTATGTTTTACGTGGAATTTCTGTAGCTCCAGGAGTATCTGAAATAGAATTTGAATTTACTCCTCTCATTATAGCAAAAGGAACCACTATTCGATGGATAACAGTTTTTCTGTTTTTATTGAGTATTTTAACACTTGGATATTTTCAATTCCGTAAGAGAAAAATATTACAGGTATGGGGGTAATTGCTAAGCAGTCTATATACAATGTTTTAAGTATTGCACTAGCTTTTATTATTGGTGCATTCAACATGTTGTTTTTATATCCTAAGTTTCTTGGAAAAGAGTTTCAAGGACTTATTGTAGCTCTTTTAGCAAATTCAAATCTAATTCAACCTTTTGTCTCTTTTGGAGTTCAACACACTTTAATAAAATACTTTAGTGATTCTAAAACTCAAAAACAACGTGATAGATTATTATGGTTCTCTTTATTGTTACCATTAGTTATTATTTCCATAATAATTCCCTTGTATTATTATTTTAATATTCAAATTTTAGATTTTTTAACAAATAGCAATAAAACCGTACTGGGATTTCCAGTATTAATTCTTGCTATAGCAATTTCAACAGCTTATTTCGAAATCTTTTTCAGTTGGTTGAGGGTTCATCTTCAATCTATATTTGGTAATTTTTTAAAAGAAGTATATCCTCGTTTTTTAACATTCATTCTACTCATTTCTTTTGCTTTTGAGTTAATAGGTTTAGATAAATTTATTTTACTTTTAATTATAGGTTATTACCTCCGCCTTTTAATTATAGCTTTATATAGCTTTTATGTTTACACCCCAAAATTTGAATTTAAACTTCCACAGGCATGGCTTTCTATGTTGAGGTATAGCAGTTTAATTTTTCTTTCTGGGGCTGCAGCAAGTTTCATTTTAGACATTGACAAATCAATGATTTATACCCTTACTTCAAATGAAAATGTAGCTTTCTATGCAGTTGCTTTATACATTGCGGCAGTTATTGAAGCGCCAGGAAGGGCAATGTTTCAGATCACAAGTCCTCTTGTTGCTAAAGCATTAAATGAAAATGACACTAAAAGACTGGAAGTATTATTAAAAAAAAGCAGTATTAATCTTATGATTGTTAGTGGCTTTGTCTTTTTAATTATCAACTTAAATTTAAATGATTTCTATTTGATTATTAATCAAGAGGGATATTCTTCAGCAGCTAGTGTTGTTATTATTGTTTCAATGGGTAAGTTTTTTAGTATGTCTATGGGATGCTTAAACAACATAATTAGTAATTCGAAGTATTATACTTACGTATTTTGGTTTTCCATTATCTCAGCCTTTTTAGCTGTTGTTTTAAACTATACCTTTATTGAATCCTATGGAATTATTGGAGCTGCGGTTGCTACTCTTATGGTTATTCTATTTATAAATTTATGTAAAATAGTTTTGGTAGCTATTTTATTTAAAATTCATCCATATTCAAAAAAATCTTTAGGTATAATGATGAGTTTAATGTTCATTTATTTAATAATATTCAATATACCTTCGATTATTCACCCTATAATTTCAATATTCATAAGGAGCCTTTTGATTTTGGGACTTTTTATGGTTCCTTTATTCAAGTTTAAATGGTCAAGTGATATTGAAGCAATTTTTGCTAAAGTGAAATCACGATTATTTTAATTTATTGTTAAGGTAGTAACCGGTATGTGATTTTTTAATTTTTGAAATTTCCTCAGGAGTCCCCTGACCCACAAGGTATCCCCCTGCATTTCCTGCTTCAGGACCTAAATCTATTAAGTGATCTGCGCATTTAATAAGATCCAAATTATGTTCTACAACCACTATAGTATGCCCTTTGTTAATTAGAAAATTAAAAGAAATTAAAAGTTTTTGGATGTCATGAAAATGAAGTCCAGTAGTAGGTTCATCAAATATAAAAAGCACCTTTTCTTTACTTGTTCCTTGACTAATAAAAGTAGCAAGTTTAATTCGTTGTGCTTCACCACCAGATAAAGTAGCAGAAGATTGCCCAAGAGTAACATACCCTAGACCAACATCTTGAAGAGGTTGTAGTTTTTGAATTATTTTTTTGGAATCATGGTTTCTAAAGAAAGATATCGCATCATCTACTGTCATCTCAAGAAGTTGATTAATTGATACATCTTTAAACTTTACTTCTTGAATTTCATTTTTAAAACGTCTTCCATTACAGTGATCGCATTCCAATACCACATCCGCCATAAACTGCATTTCAATGGTAATAGTTCCTTCCCCTTTACAGTTGTCACATCGTCCTCCATCTACATTAAATGAAAAATGTTTAGGTTGATAATTCCTGTTTTTAGATAAACTTAATCCAGCATATAGAGATCTAATATCATCAAAGGCTTTTATGTAGGTAACAGGATTGGAGCGTGAAGATCTGCCAATAGGATTTTGATCCACAAACTCAACACCTTTAAGGGTACTTAAATCTCCCCTTAAATCAGTATAAGCACCTGGTTTTTCTGAATAGATATGAAAAAGTCGTAAGAGAGCAGGATATAGTATTTTTTTAACCAAACTTGTTTTTCCACTTCCAGAAACACCACTAATTACAGTAAGACATCCCAATGGTATTTCAATATTAATATTTTTTAAATTATTTTCTCTAGCACCAATAATTTCAATTTTTTTATTAGAGGTCCTTCTATTTAAAGGAACTTCAATTTTTCTGGTACTATTTAGATAATCAGCAGTAAGACCATTACTTTTTAGAATAGTATCAAATGAACCTTGTGCAATTATTTTTCCTCCCAGTGTTCCAGCCTCAGGACCGATATCAATTATTTGATCTGCAGAATTCATAATTTCTTCGTCATGTTCAACAACAATGACACTATTACCTAAATCTCGAAGTGTTTTCAATACTGTAATTAGCTTTTCGTTATCTCTAGAATGAAGTCCTATAGATGGTTCATCTAAAATATACATTGACCCAACAAGACTACTTCCAAGTGAAGTAGCTAATTGAATTCGCTGTGATTCTCCCCCAGAGAGCGTGTTTGATCTCCTGTTAAGCGTTAAGTAACCTAAGCCAACTTCTTTCACAAATTGAAGCCTACTATTTATTTCTTTGAGAAGACGTTTTGAAATTTCTTGATCTTGATTTTCAAGGTTTAACGAATCGAAAAATAAGGCTAATTCATCAATAGATATTTGTAACAAGTCTGGTAAGCTTTTATCACCTATTTTAACGTAGGTAGCCTCATCTTTTAAACGCGATCCTCCACACTGAAAACATTTTGTTTTTCCTCTATAGCGGGAAAGTAAAACACGGTTTTGAATTTTATAATTTTTAGCTTCAATTTTCTTAAAAAAGGGAGTTATCCCTGTGAAATATGAGTTACCCTTCCATAATACTGCTATTTGTTCTTCTGAAAGTTCAAAATAGGGTTTGTGGATAGGAAATTCAAAACGATACGCATTATTAATTAAGTTATTATGGAATTTCCGCATACCAGTTCCGCGCCAAGGAACAATTGCATCATCATAAATAGACAAAGAAGTATCTGATATTACTAATTCAGGATCAATCCCAATAATATCTCCAAATCCCTCACAAGCAGAACATGCGCCTAAGGGATTATTAAAGCTAAATAAATGAACGCTTGGTTGAGAAAATATAAGATCATCCATTTCAAACTTATTTGAAAAGTTATGCTGTTTTTTATCTGATAAATTTATAAGAGAGCAATAACCTTTACCCTCATAAAATGCTATTTCAATAGCATCTGAAACACGGTTGTAAAAATCCTCTTCATGACGAATAATTAATCGATCAATCACCAAATCAAAGCTTTTTTTGGGTAATTGTTTTAATGAATCAATAGTAAAGACTTTTTCTTTGTAATAAATACGTGCAAAACCTTGTTGAATAAATATTTTTATTTTTTCCGCTAATGTCCTGTTGTGCTCCTCTATTATTGGCGCTAAAAGCAATAACCTGTCTCCTTCATTAGTGCTTTTGAGTAAATTAATTATGTCGGTTACATTATCTTTTTTAACCTCTTTGTTTGATATGGGAGAATAAGTTTTTCCAATTCTTGCGAATAATAGCTTTAGGTAGTCATAAATCTCAGTTTTTGTACCCACTGTAGATCGTGGATTTGAGGTATTTACTTTTTGCTCAACTGCAATGGCGGGTGAGAGTCCCCTAATAAAATCAACTTTAGGTTTATTGAGGCGACCCATAAATTGTCGAGCGTAAGAAGAAAGACTTTCAACATAACGTCGCTGTCCTTCTGCATAAAGAGTATCAAATGCTAAAGACGACTTACCGGATCCGGATAGGCCTGTTATTACAGTCAGTTTATTTCTAGGAATAGCAACGTCAACATTTTTTAAATTATGTAAATGTGCTCCTTTAATGATAATATGGGTTTTTGGATTATAGTCCAAAATGTTTTTCATAGTCTTTTTCAAAGGCGCATAAATTACGATTTTTAAACCGCATTTTTACTGTCAAAAACACTAAAACAAACAATTTATTGTTAATAACTTTTAAAAAATGTATATTTGTACGAAATATCCATCATATAGCACAAAATTACTTTTTAATTATCACGAATTTTTAATGGCATTATTGCCAAAGTAATTTTATTATGGATATAAATAACTCTTCTCAAGTTTTAGATGCAACTCTTGTTCAGGAATACATTTCAGGTTCTGAAAAAGCAATTGAAAAATTAATTAATAGACATCAACTCAGGATCTTTAATTACATCAAATCTAAAGTTTTAGATCGTGATACCGCGGAAGATATCTTTCAAGACACTTTTATTAAAGTAATAAGAACATTAAAAAGCGGTGTTTATAATGAGGAAGGTAAGTTTTTGCCATGGGTCATGCGTATAGCCCATAATTTAGTTATTGACTTCTTTAGGAAAAGCAATCGTATTCCAACAATTGAAAATAATGATGAGTATGATCTTTTTAAATTCATTTCCGATACTTCACCAAATATAGAAAGTATTCTCTTTCAAGATCAATTGGTGAAGGATTTGCAAAATTTAATATTAGAGCTTCCAGAAGATCAAAAGGAGGTGCTTACCATGAGGTTATACAGGGATATGAGCTTTAAAGAAATTGCTCAAAACACAAACGTAAGCATCAACACTGCACTTGGTAGAATGCGTTATGCTATCATTAATTTGAGAAAGCTTGCTGACGATCATCAAATTGTTTTAGAGTAGAATACAATTTTAGAGTAATACTAGCGTTATTTAAATATAATTATTTATATGGCAAAAAATTACTCTGTTAATATTACCAATTCTTCATTAAAACAATTACCTCGGGAAATTGTAATAAAACGTATTATTGCTTTCTCTAAATCTTACAATAAGCAGCAAAAGGAAAGTGAACTTTTAAAAATATTAAAAAATTAAGATATCACTTTTTTAAGTAATGTCTTTCTTCCAATTGTTCTAGTAATTAGATCCTTATCAATATTCCAGCCTCTTGCCGGAGAATATTCCCTACCATACCATATAATCTGTAAGTGTAAATCATTCCACTTGTTTTCGGGGAAAAGACGCTTTGCATCACGTTCTGTTTGAACCACATTCTTCCCATTTGTAAACCCCCATCGATACATAAGGCGATGTATATGGGTATCTACTGGGAATGATGGGACACCAAAAGCTTGAGCCATTACAACACTTGCTGTTTTATGTCCAACAGCAGGAAGTTCTTCTAACGATTTCAGATCTTGAGGAACTAATCCTTGATGTTTATTTAATAGTATATGAGATAATTCAAAAATTCCTTTTGATTTCATTGGCGATAAGCCAACTGAGCGAATAATCTTTTGAATTTCATCAACACTTAGGGTAATCATTTTTTGTGGAGTATCGGCTCTTTTAAAAAGTTGTGGTGTTATTTTGTTAACCCTCACGTCTGTAGTTTGTGCAGATAATAAAACAGCAATCAACAGGGTGTAAGGATCTTTGTGATTCAAGGGTATTGGAATCTCTGGATATAATTCTTCTAAGGTTTGCATTGCAAAAGCAACTTTTTCTTTTTTTGTCATCAATAATAATTATCTTCGAAAATACTAAAACACTATGATTATGAAGCCATTAAAAGTAGGGGAAATTCCATCTCCCTTTAACGTAAACGACCATTTAGGAAATCCACAAAGTTTGGAAAATTATAAAGGCTCTAAAGTTGTAATCTTTTTCTATCCTAAAGCAGATACTCCAGGTTGTACAGCAGAGGCATGCGACTTAAGGGATCATTACAAAGAATTAAAGGAAGCAGGTTATGTTTTGTTAGGGGTTAGCGCTGATACAGAAATAAAACAGAAAAAATTTTCTGATAAATTTAATTTACCCTTCCCTCTTTTAGCCGATACAGAAAAAACTATTTTAAATTCTTTTGGTGTTTGGGGCCCAAAAAAATTTATGGGTAAGGAATATGATGGAATTCATAGAATGACATTTATTATTAATGAAGAAGGAGTGATTGAACATGTAATTGATAAAGTAAAAACAAAGACCCATGCAGAACAAATCTTAGAAATAGAGGATTAAAAATTATTCTTCGAAACCTAACATTTTTCCGCTTTTTATTAATTCCGCAATACCGTTGGGTAACTCTGTTTCCCATCCGTTCTCTTTGTTTTTTATTTTTTGTAAAATATCACGAGAGAAAATAGAAAGTAATCCTTCTTCAAAGTCAAAAATATCAACAATTTTATTATTGTATTTAAAGAATTTGTAAAAGTCTTTCATTCTTGGATGAAGCTTCAAATTGTTACTTGTAATAATTTCACCCGTTTTTTCGTGGCGCATAGGGTATAGGTATACCTTTAGGTTATTGTAAAATAATTTACCAAAAGCTTCTAAAATACCTCCACTTAAATCTTTATAATATTGCTCGTCAAAAATCTCTACAAAGTTATTGACGCCCATCGAAAGTCCGACTTGCTTTTTTGTATAGTTTGAAAAGTAATCTATCAGACGGTAGTATTCTTTAAAATTAGATATCATTACCGTATGACCCAATGAACACAAAAGTTTTGCACGGTCCATAAAATCTTTCTCATCAATTTCACCTGAAGCTCTGAGATTTGATAATGTTATTTCAAAAATGACTTCTGTTTTCTCCTCATCAACATTATTTTCTTTTGAAAAAATAGAGTATGATTTTTCAAACATATCAATGTTCACTTTAGTTACAGGTCGAAAGCTTCCGCGTAGTGCCAAAATATTTTTTTTATATAATATTCTAGCAGGAAGAATATTATTCCCGTTAGGATCAAACATTACGGCATCAGTCATGCCATTTTTGATTAGTTGAAGACTCATTAGTCGATTGTCAACTTCATTGAATTTTGGTCCAGAAAAGTTAATAGTATCTATTTCTATGGCATCACTATCAATATGATCAAAAAGATATCGCAATAATTTTTTTGGAGTATGATTTTTATAAAATGCTCCATAAACTAAATTTACTCCCATAAAACCCAATGCTTCTTGTTGAAGCCTAGCTTCGGCTTGATGAAAACGAATATGTAACGAAATTTGACTGTAAGGCTCATTAGGGTTAGTTTGAAAACGAATTCCCATCCATCCGTGACCTTTAAATTTTTTAGCAAAATCAATAGTGGTAACAGTATTTGCGAGTGTGAAAAACATTTTGTTAGGATGATCTTCTTTAGGAATCCTGTTTTCTAAAAGAGTCATTTCATGCGAAAGCATTTTATCAAGTCTTGTTTCAGTTACATAGCGACCATCTTTTTCTTCACCATAAATAGTATCACTAAAGTTTTTATCGTACGCAGAAATTGTCTTAGCGATAGTCCCTGATGCACCTCCGACCCTAAAAAAATGTCGAGCAACTTCTTGTCCCGCTCCAATTTCTGCAAATGTTCCATAAACGTATTTGTTTAGATTTATTCGAAGTGCTTTTGATTCTATTGAGGGTTTATTATCAAAACCGGTGTCTCCTTGAAGATCAGGTGCCATATATGTAAATATTTAACATTCAAAAGTACAAAGTTCCACTTTATTATAAAGCAAATTTTTACCTTTGTTTTTAATATGCTTAAAATTCATTTTTTAGGAACTGGGACCTCTCAAGGAATTCCTATTATTGGGAGTAAACACCCCGTTTGTCTTAGCCGTAACCCAAAAGATAAACGATTAAGAGTGTCTATTATGATTACCTGGGAGGATGTGAATTTAGTTATCGATTGTGGTCCGGATTTTAGGCAACAAATGTTACAAGTAAATTGTGAGACATTAGCCGGAATTTTATTTACACACGAACATGCCGATCATACTGCCGGTATTGACGACATTCGACCATTTTTTTTTAAGCAAGGAGAAATCTCTGTATATGGAAGTACTCGAGTAATTAAAAATCTATCCCGTAGGTTTGATTATATATTTTCAAATGTAAATAAGTATCCAGGAGCACCCTCAGTAAATACTTTTGTGGTTAGTCATAAATCTTCATTTAAATTTAAAAATAAAACGATTCATCCAATTCAATTGATGCATAATAACCTTTCTGTTTTAGGTTATAGAATTGATGACTTTGCCTATTTGACTGATATAAAAACAATTACAAATAATGAAATAAAGAAACTATCACAAATTGATGTACTAGTTCTTAGCGCTCTTCGAATTGAGCCACATCCAAGTCATTTAAATCTTGAAGAAGCCTTGAAATTAATTCATAAAATAAATCCTAGGCGTTGTTATTTAACGCACATAAGCCATTTAATGGGATTTCACGATGAAGTAAGCAATCAGCTTCCTAAAAATGTTTTTTTAGCTTACGACACACTAACAATAACATCTGATTAACGTTTTTATGAAATTTAAAATTGTTTTTTATCTATTTATTTTTGTTTGTATTATTCTTTTCTTTCAATTGATTAATTCAAATAAGTTATTGAATTATCAAGATGATCTTATTCAATCACAAAACAGATTGAACCTTATCTTAAAAGATTCTATTAAGAATTTAAATGAATATCGTAACTCAAATATTTATTTTTCATTGAACTCAAATGGAGAGATCAATTTAACAGAAAACAAAAAAGAAGAAAGGCTTAAACAATTGCTTAGAGAATACAATACCAATGGTAACTTAATAGATTTACTTCCTAAAATACCAAAAGAGCATGTTTTTTTAATTGATCATATCAAGGTTGTTAATTCTCAATGGGTACTTTTAGGGTTTAAAAGTGACCAACAAAAAGGACAAGCTTTAGTTTCATATCAGATCAATAGCAAGAAAGTAATTGATTTTAGTGAAGTCATTTTTTATATCGAATAATTAAAGATTGGTTTTCTCAATCCATTTTAAAAGTTCTGAGAAGTTTTCTTGTGAGATAGTGTGTCCATCATTAAATTCTTTATAATGAATACCTGAATTATTATTACTTATGGGCACTATGAATTCTCTTGCCTTTTCAATTGGAATGACATTATCCTCAATGCCATGAGAAGCATATGCTAAGAAAGTTGGTTTATTTTTAGTGATAACACTCTCATGAAGTAATCCACTAATTGGCATAATTCTTCTAATTTTGTTTGGCTTATAAAATCCTAAAGCCCAACTTAAAATAGCACCTTGACTAAATCCTAATATACTCAAATCCTCTGAGTCTAATCCATAGCGTTCTGATAGTAGATCAATATTTTTAATAATCATGTCCACTGAATTCTTGGCAGCATCCAACTCAGAAGTAACTGCGCCCTTGTTATCGATTCCAATTGGATACCAAGCATAACTTCCGAACCCTAAAGATAATGGAGCTTGAAAAGAAATAATATTATGAGAGATAGGGAGGTAGGGTGCAAAAGAATATAAATCATCCATATTACTTCCATACCCGTGAAGTAAGAAAATAGTTGGTTTTTTTTTTTGGTTTCCTGATCCAGGGCGTATTTTATATTCTAGCATTAAAAAATTATAGAGTATTTAAATGAAATTCTGTTCCACGAATGCAACCGTAAACACTTCCCTTAATATCGGCACCAATAAACATGCAGTTTTTAGATGTTGAGTAAATGTTTTCTTTGTTGAATATAGAAGTTCCATTAGGAGTAAAGAGGCTAAAATCTGCAATTGCACCAATTTTAAAACCTGAATTTTTAATCCCAAATCGCTTTTTTCCTCTTGTCAAAAATGAGATTACTTTTTCTAATGGAAAATGATTATGTAGCACTCCAAAAGCTGCTTCTAATCCAATACTTCCTTCATGTGCTTGAATAAATTCAAGATCCTTTAATTCTGGATTTATGGGTTGGTGCATGCTACTTACCATGTCAATAGTTCCGTCTAATAGTCCTTCTCTCAGGGACCGTTGATCTGATGCAGATCGAAGGGGTGGAAATATTTTATAATGAGAGTTAAAGTTTATTAAATTTTCATCTGTAAATAAAAGATGTGGAATTCCGACGCCACAACTAACATTTAGGCCTTTCTTTTTAGCGGCACGAACAATCTCTAAACTAGCTGAAGAAGAAATAAAAGGAATGTGTAACTTTCCTTGAGTATAGTCTAAGAGTTGAAGGTCTCTTGCTAAAGTTGTAGTTTCCGCAACTTGAGGTATTCCTTTTAGGCCAAGGTTTGTGCTTATAATCCCCTCATGCATTTGTCCGTTGTTACTCAAAGCTTTATCCATAGGATAAGCCTGGATAAGTCCTCCAAAGCTTTGTGAGTAATCCAATGCTATGCGTAATAAATTTGGATTGTTATATGAGGTTTTATAATCTCCAAAAACCACAACACCTGCTTTATGTAGATCTAAAAGTGGTGCCATTTGGTTTCCTTTTCCCTCTTCTGTTAAGACCGAACTTATATGCAATGCTGTAAGTTGATTTTTGTTACTCTGAAGTAAATGACTAACATCTGAATGTGTTTCTGTTAGAGGTTTTGTGTTAGGATTAAGTACAATATTCGTGAATCCACTTTTTGCAGCTGTTTGAAGACCATTTTTCAAAGTTTCGCGCTCTTCATAACCAGGCTCTCCAAATGAAACATTTGGATCAAACCATCCTGAAGAAATATGAAGATTTTTTAGATTTATGACTTTAGCGCCCTTATTTTCAATATGATCTTCTAGTTGAGTGACAATTCCTTTTTCAATTAAAACATCCTTTGTCTGATTGTGAAAAGGACTTTTTTCATCTAGGAGCGTTGCATTTTTAAGAAGTAACTTCATATACCGTAAATCTTTGTAAAAATAAGAAACAATTTAGAATAATTTGATCCCCCTGGTATAGACTTGTTAATCAAATGATTTTATTTTAAAGTGTAGCACATCTCTTGTTGATTTTTGAGCTAATATATTCACCGCATGATTACTTAATTGAAGTATCCTTGGGTATCCACCGGTTACTTGTGCATCTCGCATGAGCACTATTAGGGTTCCGTTTGGCGTAAGTTGAACCGTACCTGGTAAAACGGACGTAGTCCAAATCTCTGGTAGTTTATTTATTATTTTTTCTTCTAACTGATAAGCCATACGATTGTTTAGATGACTAATTGTGAAAGTCTGAGTAGCAATTTTTAGTTGAGCTACTGGTTCTAATAAATCGAATTCTGGCCCTTTGAATACCTCAATTTCTTTTATATTATATGAGGGTAAAGGACTTTTTAGCGAGACTCCTTTATTTAATTCAAATGACTCTTTTTTAATTTGTAATATTCTTTTTTTATTGATGTGTCCTGATTTTGTAATATAATTACATTGACTCCTACTACTTAGTATTCTTTCGGTTTGGAGTCCTCCCAAAACAGACATGTAAGTTCTACAACCTTCTTTGCAGGCTCCGCATTCAAGTAAGTCATTTTTTTTAATAAATATAGGACTATACAAAGAAGCTTTATTGCCATTATGCTTAATGTCCATTTGAGCTCCTGTGAATACAATAACTGTTTCAGCATGAAACTTTAGCTTTGGACCCTTAATTGTCATTTCTAGTAAAGCAGCATTCAAGGAATTATTTAAAAGTTTATTAGCCCAATTAAAGGAGTTCATATCCATGGCACCAGAATAAGGAATACCAAATTCTTGTAACCCCATTCTTCCTTGATCTTGAATAGAAGTGTGCCAACCTGGATTAAGAATCTCAATCATAGTGTTATTTCTCTAAAATTTGGAGGAATTCTATTTTTCCTAATTTTTTTGAATGTAGTTTCTGAAATTGAATAAAAGGAAAGAGTGTCTCCTGATTTAGCAAAACAAGGCTGTTTAAGATCTGGATCAAACATCGAAGTAGGTGAAGTACCAATTATATTCCATCCTCCCGGGCTTTGGTTTGGATATATGCCAGTTTGTCTACCTCCAATTCCTACAGCACCTTTACAAACTTTTAATGTAGGTGATTTTTTACGAGGATGGTACAATTTAGTATCTAATCCTACTAAATAAAGAAAGCCAGGTAAAAAGCCTATAAAATATATTTGATATATCGGTTTTGTGTGTAATTTAATTAATTGGTGTTGTGATAATTTTAAATATTTCGAAAGAACGATTAAGTCTGAAGCATATTTAGATTCATAACAAACCGGAATATTCCAATGTTTAGATTTAATTTTTGATTTTGAAGAGTCAAAACTTAAATATAATTTTAAAATCTCTTCTTTTAGATTCTGATCTTTTTTTATAGGATTACTGAATTGAAGCAGTAAAGACTTATAACTTAAAGTGATTTGTTTTATGCCACATAAGTTACTGTTTAATGTTTTTTTAAACGCTATTAATTCATTTAACAAATCAATTTTAGGTTCTTGTTTGAATTCAAGTAGAATAGAGGTTTCGCTGTATTGAAATATTTTAAGAAAAGATTTTTCCTGAGACATTAGATGATTATTATTTTTTAAATTTTATAATTAGACTTTTAAGATTTCTAACTGCATTAGGATGATCCCCATGAATACACAAAGTATCTACTTTTAATGAAAGAGGATTTCCTTCTAATGTTTTTACATATTGATGGTTTATTAAAGTGTAAAATTGTTGGTTTAAATCTTCAAGCGTTGAGAGTGTAGCGAAGGGATTTGTGCGTGAAACCAACTTTCCATTATCATGATACCTTCGATCTATATAACCTTCACGCCATATGGTTAAGTTATTTTCTTTTCCTAATTTTTCTAAAATACTGTTCGGTAGTGTTACGATTATTGCATGAGGACATAATTCAAGAATTACTTTAATTAATAAGGATGCAATTTCAAGTTTATTTGCTGAATCATGATACAGGGCACCATGTGCCTTAACGTGATTTAAAGTATAAGAACTCTCATATAAAAATAAAATCAGTTGTTCCTTCAAGCTTTTATAAAGTTCATCAAGATTAATTTCCATTGAAATTCTTCCAAAATTTTTAAGATCAGGGTAAGAAGGATGTGCTCCAATTTTCACACCATTTTTTTTAGCTATTGTAATTGTTTTAGATAGCTCCTCTTTCCCCCCTGCGTGTCCTCCACAAGCAATATTACAACTATCTATTAAGGGTATTATTTCAGCTTCAATTCCAAAGCCTTCACCTACATCGGCATTAATATGAAAACTTTTATTCATCCATTATAATTTTAAATAAACAGACCATAAAGAACGTACACTCAATAAAAATGCAATAATTACAACCATAAAACCTAAAATATTTTGAAAAGTATTATTTTTATGTGCTCCAAGAACGCTGGACTTGTTCATTATCCAAAGAATTATTCCCGCAATGAGTGGTAGCAATATTCCATTTGTAATTTGAGCAAACTGAATAATTGCTATCAATTTTAAACCTGTGGCTGAAAACAATACTCCTGTAAGTAAAACAATCCCCCATACTATTTTAAAACGAGTAGCTTTCATGTTGGTATCCCAGCTAAAACAACCACAAACAACATATGCTGCAGCAAGAGGAGCAGTAATTGTACTTGTTATACCAGCTGCAAATAAACCAAATGAGAGGAAGTATTTTGAAAACGAACCGAAAATAGGCTCAAGTCCTTTTGCTAAATCAACTGCATTTTCAATTTGGATTAATGAGGTTGCTGAAGCACTAATAATAACGCTCAGAGAAATTATACCCCCTAACACTAGGGCAATAACCATGTCATTCATAGCAAGCGGGAGCTGAGCAACATGGGTCCATTTTTTCCTTACCAATTCAGTGTGAAGAAATAAATTGTAAGGAACAATAGTAGTTCCTACTAATCCTATAATGCTTAGCAAACTACCCTTTGGGATTGAAAAGTTAAAAAGACCTCTTATTACATCCAGAAGTGAAGGACCTGTACTAAAAGCTGTTAAAAGAAATGAAATACTCATTAAGACAACCATAATAATTAAACTACGTTCAATTAGTTTATACTTTCCTATCCATAATAATCCTCCAGCAAGGAATCCTATTAGTAATGAAAACAAATTAATTGTTACCTTATTAAAGCGAACAAGTTGTTTTCCAAAAATAGTTTCTAATCCAAGAACAGCTCCACTTATGTTTCCTGCTTCATAGGCAGTATTTCCAATCATAATAGCTGTAAAAACAAGTAGCAATACTCCAATTCTAAGCCATGGTGTTTTTATTTCATCTTTAAGTATCTGAGTAATACTTTTCTTACCTATAACGCCCAGCTTTACTGCCATACCCTGAAGGATGATTGCTGCAATAATAGACACTAGTATAGTCCAAAGTAGATTAAGCCCATATTTAGCTCCTACTATAGTGCAAAGTGTAATGGTACCAGGACCGATAAATGCAGCAGCAATAAGAGGACCTGGACCTATTTTTCCTAAAAATTTATTAACCATTTTTAAAGAATAATTCAATTAAAGATAGCTTTCTGAATTGAGTTTTCCAATTGAATAAAAAGCATCACTTAGCTACTTAAAACCTTCAAAAACACCAAGACCAAAAAGGGCAAAATCATATTTAATTGGATCTTGAGAATCAAATTTTCGAAGAGCGACATCCAACTCAAATAGTGCCTTAAAATCATTTTGTTTCCGCTTTAGTATACCAAGAGTTCTTGCTACATTCCCAGTGTGAACGTCTAAAGGACAGGAAAGTTGTGAAGTTTTTAGTTGTTTCCATATTCCAAAATCAACCCCTTTTTTAGCTGGTCGAACCATCCAACGTAAAAACATATTTAAACGTTTGGCTGCTGATCCATTCAATGGATCTGATACATGTTTTTGCGTCCGCTTTTGATGAGGTAAGGAAAAAAAAATTTTTTTAAATTCATGAATGTTTTCATACACATTATTAGCCTCAGAGTTTTTGCTAAATGCAGCCTCAAGACCACCGTGTATATTATATATAGCTTGAAGTGCTTTTATGAAGTAACATAGATCAATACTGTTAAAGGTTCTGTGCACAAATCTGTCTAACAGCTTTAAATCATTTTTTTGATGATTTAATATAAAGGAATGAGGATCATTATCCATAAGTTCTATCATTCTATTTCCACTTTTAATAATGCTAATTCGATTTCCCCAAGCTATGGTAGCAACCAAAAAAGCAGAAATTTCAATGTCTTCCTTTTTTTGAAATTGATGTGGAATTTGAATAGGGTCCTCTTGTAAGAACTTAGTATTTTCAAACTCCATTGCTTTGGCGTCTAAGAAGGCCTTTAATTCATTTTTATTCACGAGATAATTTGACCGTCTTTTAGGTTAATGGTCCTGTCAGATCTTTTTGCAAGATCTTTGTTATGAGTTACAATAACAAAACTACAGCCTAATTCATCTCTTAACTCAAAAAATAAATCATGTAAACTATTTGCATTTTCAGAATCTAAATTTCCTGTAGGTTCATCTGCAAATATGACTTTAGGATCATTGATAAGTGCTCTAGCCACTGCAACACGTTGTTGTTCTCCACCAGAGAGGCTTGTTGGCTTATGGGATGCACGTTTTTCAAGACCCAAACGTTTTAACAAGCCTAACGCCTTTTTGGTTTTTTCTTTCGAAAAATCACCCCCTAACCAACCGGGAAGACAAATGTTTTCAAGGGCTGTGAATTCAGGAAGTAATTCATGGAATTGAAAAATGAAACCCATATGCTGATTTCTAAATTTTGCTAAGGCTTTATCAGTTAATAGGGTGGTTTCAGTATTTTCTATACTAACAATAGTATTTGTATTTTTATTTGGACGATCTAAAGTTCCAAGGATATGAAGAAGAGTTGTTTTTCCAGCTCCAGAGGGTCCCACTATAGTAACGATCTCACCGATCTCTAAGGTTATATTTACATCAGTTAGGACCTTTAAATTTCCATAATTTTTTGATACATGTTTTGCTTTGAGCAGTTGTTCCATAGTTACATCTAAAGTACTTCTTTTTTGTATTTATTACTTCACTTAGACTAATTTCTAAAATATGGTTTCATTTATTTAAATTTTATAAGAAAATAAGATATATTATACATTTATAAAGATTGATTTTTTTATATCTATCATTATATTTGTTTAACAAATATTAAAAAAAATTGATCAAAACTATATATTTAGCAGGAGGATGTTTTTGGTGTACTGAAGCAGTTTTTCAGCGTTTAAATGGTGTTAGGTCTGTAATTCCAGGTTACATAGATGGTTTCATTAAGAATCCAGCCTACAGAGAAGTTTGCTCTGAAAGAACGGGACATACAGAAGCTATTTCAGTTGATTTTGAAGTTGATGAAATTAGCTTAGTTGAATTGCTTTTAATTTTCTTCAACACACATGATCCGACAACGCTAAATAGTCAGCAAAATGACAAGGGTACTCAATATCGTTCTGGTATATATTATCTCGATCCTGAAGATAAAATTGTTATTGAGACTGTAATGAAGCAATTAGAAGAGGCTCAAGTTTATGAAGACCCAATTGTTACTGAAGTTAAAACAGCAACGCCATTTTATAAAGCTGAAGAAGAGCATTTTAATTACTACAATTTAAATAAAAACCAGCCTTACTGTACCTATATTATTGATCCTAAAATTGAAAAATTAAAAAAATACTTTAAAAATTTTATTACTATTTAAATGAACGACAACTTCGACATTGAAACCCTAAAAAAAACTGATAAAATAAAATCAAATTACGAAAATATCCTTAATTTATTAGGAGAAAATAAAGATCGAGATGGTTTATTAAAAACACCTGAGCGTGCTGCTAAGGCAATTAGTTTTTTAACAGAAGGATATGATAAAAACCCCCACAAAATTCTTCAAAGTGCAATGTTTGAGGAGAGTTATAGTGAAATGGTAATTGTTAAAGACATTGAATTATATTCTTTGTGTGAACACCACTTGTTACCATTTTTTGGGAAAGCTCACATAGCTTACATTCCAAATGGCCATATTGTAGGTTTAAGTAAATTACCTAGAGTAGTTGATGTTTTTTCACGAAGGTTACAAGTTCAAGAACGTTTAACAGAGCAGATTTTAGATTGTATAAATGAAACGCTCTCTCCAAAAGGTGTTGCGGTTGTTATTGAAGCGTCCCACATGTGCATGATGATGCGTGGAGTTCAAAAACAAAACTCCTCTACAACAACCTCTGGGTTTAGAGGAACTTTTAAGGAAACTGATACTAGGAATGAATTCCTGAAACTTATTCATTAAAAAAATTCTTAAGTTATTTTTTAAAAAAACGCTTAAAACCAATTCTACAAAGTATTTTCTTTTCAAAATTCCAAAAAAACTTAAATTGTAAAAAAAGTGTTCCAATGACCAGTAGTAATAATTGATATAAAGGAAAAACAATTACAACACGAAGTGTCCAATAGAGTATATCTCCAAGAAATAAATCCTTAAAAAAATCATTGTTAATATTTAAGAATTCAAGAACAGGTTTTGCCAATCGAACACTAAGAGAGCCTGTAATTCCAAAAACTATAAAAATTAAAATGAATTGACTATTGGATTCAACCCCCCATTTATTTTTTAATCGAGTAAAATACAAATTCAATTATTTAAGTAACGAACTAATTTGAGCAGCTAATTCTTCTCCAATACGATCTTGTGCCTCTAAAGTAGCTGCACCGATATGCGGAGTCAATGAAATTTTATCGTGCATTAAAAGTTTGATTTCAGGCTTAGGTTCATTTTCAAATGTATCTAATGCAGCAAAGGATAAATGTCCACTCTCCAGCGCTTCAATTAATGCTACTTCATCAACAACGCCTCCACGAGAGGCATTAACTATGGAAGAACCTTTCTTCATTTTAGAAAAAGCACTGGCATCAATCACGTATTCTTTTTGTGCCGGTACATGCAAACTAATAAAATCAGATTTTTCTAAAACTTTATTAAATGATTCTGTTTTAATACTTACAGAAATAGACTGTCCATTAAAAAGTGTAACTGTTACAGTAGCTTCTTCAGTGAATTTATCAGTAGCAATAACATTCATGCCAATTCCTAAGCCAATTTTAGCAACTTCTTGACCAATACGACCAAAACCAATTATGCCTAAAGTTTTGCCTCGAAGTTCAGCTCCTTTTGCATAAGCTTTTTTAAGGCCTTTAAAGTTAGTTTCACCTTCCAATGGCATACTTCTGTTGGAATCATATAAAAAACGAACCCCTCCATATAAATGTGCAAAAACTAATTCTGCAACAGAGGCTGAAGAAGCGGCTGGAGTATTTATAACATATAATCCTTTTGATTTCGCATAATCAACATCAATATTATCCATTCCAACGCCACCACGACCAATGAGTTTAAGTCCAGGACAAGCATTGATTAATTCTTTTCTTGCAGTTGTAGCACTTCGAACAAGTAGTACCGAAACTTTATTTTCATTAATGTAATCAGCCAATTGTTCTTGGGCTACATTTGTTGTAATTACGTCAAAACCGTTTTTGGTTAACGCATCAATTCCGCTTTGCGAAATACCATCATTGGCTAAAATTTTCATATTATTTATTTTTTTCAAGGCTTTGCATACATTCAACTAAAACATCTATACTTTCAATGGGAAGGGCATTGTACATTGAGGCACGGTATCCACCCACAGAACGGTGTCCTTTAAGTCCGCTTATACCAGCTGCATTGCATAAACCATCAAATGATTCGGAGTCATTTTGATCAACAAGGTTAAAGGTTGCGTTCATATCACTACGATCTTCCTTAGCGGCAAAACCTACAAATTTAGAATTTCGATCAATTTCTCCATACAATAACTTAGCTTTTTGCATGTTTTGCTCCCCTAATTTTTCAATTCCCCCTTTAGAATTCACCCATCTCATATTTAGCATGGAAGTATATACAGCAAATACAGGGGGTGTATTAAACATACTATCTTTTTCTGCCTGTATTTTATAACTTAACATTGAAGGAACAGTGTTGGATATCTTATTTAAAATTTCTTCTTTAATAATGACTAAAGTAGTTCCGGCTGGACCCATGTTTTTTTGAGCACCTGCATAAAAACAATCGAATTTAGAATAATCAAATTTTCTAGAAAATATATCAGAACTCATATCGGCGACTAATGGAACCTTTGTCTCAGGTATCTCTTTAATCTGAGTTCCAAAAATAGTATTGTTAGAAGTAAGGTGAAGGTAATCCAGGTCATTTGGAATTTCATAGTCTTTTGGAATGAAATTATAATTTGCTTCTTTTGAACTTGCTAATTCCTGAACTTCTCCAATGAGTTTCGCTTCTTTTATGGCTTTTTCAGACCATGTCCCTGTATTCACATACCCTGCTTTTTTATTTAAAAAATTGTAAGCAGTCATCAAAAATTGCAAACTAGCACCTCCTTGAACAAAAATTGATTTGTATCCTTTGTTTTCAAGTCCTGTAAGTTTGAGTGCCAATGCACAAGCTTCATCCATAATGGATATAAATGCGCTACTACGATGTGAAATTTCAATAAGGGATAATCCAGAATTGTCAAGTTCTTTCACAGCTTCAGCAGCCTGATGCATCACTTCTTTCGGAAGTATAGAAGGGCCAGCACTAAAATTATGAATTTTCATAAGCTTGAAAAGTGTTAAGTTATTTTAAAGAGATTTTCGTATTTTTAATGGATGAATAACCTTAATTTTTAATATTTACAAATATTGTAATTCCATCATAAAACAATGGATAAAAAATTTCTTTTTTTTCTGAGTTGTTAACATAAAATAATGAAAAATAAAAGTGAAATCTGGTATATAATTTATATGTCTAATAAAAAATTAATGGTATCAACACCATCTGCATAGTTCCACAATGCTGGATTTTGAGTTTCTCCAAACGGAATACTATTTTCAATATCTAGGTGAGAAACAATACATTGAATAAAATCTTTTTGTTGACCCAATAGTGTGGATAATTTTTCAATATTTTTATAATATTCATAATGGACACAGGCGATTGGAGCACTAAAACTTTTTTCTTCTCTTAACATAAAAAAACCATTTTCTAAAAAATCAAAAGTACTCATTAGAAAAACAGCTTTATTGTAATCGTAATTATTAGCATACTTAGCATGTTTAATTACAGAAGAAAAGGGATAAACACCTTCAAATATTTTGTTTAAATCATATCCTTCTGGTAGGTATATTTTAGCAACATTTCTACATCCAAGTCCAAAGAATTGAAGCATGTCTTTGCCTAGCGCAATCATCTCATCATTAGTCTCATTACCTTCAATGACTGCAATGCCATTTCTATTTTTTCTTATGATGTGAGGATAACTTGAAAAATAATGATCAAAATAGCGAGCAGCATTATTTGAGCCAGTTGCAATAACCGCATCAAACCCGATTAATTTGCCAGTTTCATAAGTAATAAAATCTTCCCCAGTCTCTGACGTTAAAAAATCTGTCATGTAGGGTAATAAAAATAAATCTTTAGAAGCACATTTAACCAAAGCTTTATGCTCACAAACCCATACACTTACAATGTCGTGAAAACCAACCATAGGAATGTTTCCAGCAAGAATTAAAGCAATTTTTTTAGATTTTTTTTGAGTTGAAAATAAATAGGGCTTTAGCCAAGTAATTATATACTCTATCGAAAGGATAGTTCCCCAGCTTTTAAAAGTTTCCTCTATGGATCGTTTTGTAAACCATCCGTTGGATTCAGAAGCTCTTTTAACCTGTTCTTGAAGAACCGAATAGTTTTTATCATTAGGATTAAAATCTAATAAGTGACTTCCCAATTTAACTAAGGCTTCAATACGTTTTGAGTTTAAGTTCATTTGCTTGTTTAGGAACTTTTAAGGTCTTATTTTTGCACAAATGTAAGGAAAGATATTCCTATGGCTATTATCATTACTGACGAGTGTATTAATTGTGGCGCCTGTGAACCTGAATGCCCAAATACCGCAATTTATGAAGGTGCTGAGGATTGGAGGTATGAAGATGGTACTTCTTTAAAGGGTGATGTTGTTTTACTTAATGGAAGTGCAGTAAATGCTGAAAAGTTTCAAGAACCTGTTTCTGATGAATATTATTTTATAGTTCCTGATAAATGTACAGAATGTAAAGGTTTTCATGATGAGCCTCAATGTGCAGCTGTCTGTCCTGTAGATTGTTGTGTGCCTGACGACAATCATGTAGAAACCGAGAATACACTTCTAGGGAAACAGCAGTTTATGCACCCAGAATCTTAAGTACTCCAGGACTTTTAAAAGTTACTAATTGAATGTTATTTTCTGTTAATTTGTCACTACAAGCTTTGCTATTAAAATAGTGGGCATCTTCAGCACGCCATATTGCACCAAAATTAGGATGATCTACTGTTATCTGTTGCATCTCTTTACTCTCTAATGCAGGGTGAATCAAAATAATGGAAAGTCCTTCCGGCAATGAGTCTAGTATGGTTTCATAGTGAACTTTAAGTCCTTGGTTTTTAAATTCATTAAATGAGGCCATGAAAATTGATTCAAAACATTTGTTAGAATCGATATTAAATTTTGAAGGGTCTTCTCCTGTGTAGGAAATTAAGGTTTTACTAAGAATAACAGGAAGTTTATATTCATTTCCTAGATCCTGATAAAGATCAATCAGATCTTGGCGCAATCCTAAAGTATACATATGAGAATCTAAATGTGAAGGTTTCATGCCAAGAGAAAGAGCGTATTCAATTTGATTCTTTAGCTCTAATCGAACTTCGTCAACAATAGCGTGATCCCTTATGTTTTCTCTTTTTGAGTAAAAATGCCCGTTTTTATCAACTAGAGAAGGTATTTTATAATTAGGGGTTATTGGTTTAAAGGGATAAGATTTCCATTCTCCTGTAAGGGTTAGATGAATTCCATAGTCTAGTTCTGGATTTTTCAAACTGAATTGCGCCATCTCATAAAACCAAGGGCAAGGAACCATAAGACTAGTTGAACTAATGCTTCCTTTTAACATTCCGATTTGTGTAGCGTGATTTTCAGACCAAGCAAGGCCAGCATCGTCTGCATGAATAATGAGTTGTTTTTTACTCTGCATTTCTTAAAATATATAGTTTCTTACCCCATAAATAGGGAAAGCAAATGTAAAAGCCAAAAATAAGCTTATTTTTGACAAAAATATTTTACATGAAAGCAGGTATTGTAGGTCTACCTAACGTCGGGAAATCAACTCTTTTCAATTGTTTGTCGAATGCCAAAGCACAAAGTGCAAATTTTCCTTTTTGTACAATAGAACCCAATATTGGTGTGGTAAACGTCCCAGATTCTCGTTTAAAAAAACTTGAAAGCATAGTAAAACCAGAAAATGTCATTCCTGCGACAGTTGAAATTGTTGACATAGCAGGCTTAGTAAAAGGTGCTAGTAAAGGGGAAGGATTGGGCAACCAGTTTCTAGCTAATATTCGTGAAACTGATGCTATTTTACATGTGCTGCGCTGTTTTGATAATGACAACATTATTCATGTTGATGAATCTGTAGATCCAGTTCGAGATAAGGAAACCATTGATATAGAACTCCAGCTAAAAGACTTGGAGACAGTTGAAAAAAAGTTAGATAAGGTTAATAAAGCGGCAAGGACAGGAAATAAAGAGGCGATTAAAGAAAAAGAAGTATTGGATCATTTGAAAAATGAATTAGAAGCATCTAAAAATGTTCGTAGTATTGATTTTAAAGAAGAGGATAGAAATGTCATTGTAAAGCCACTACAACTTATTACCGACAAACCTGTTTTGTACGTATGTAACGTAGATGAAATTTCTGCAAAAGACGGCAATCATTATGTGGAAAAGGTTAAAATGTTGGTTAAAGACGAAAATGCAGGACTTCTTATATTAGCAGTTAGTATAGAAGCCGATATAAATGAGTTGGACTCTTTTGAAGAACGTCAGATGTTTTTGGAAGATTTAGGTCTGAAAGAAGCTGGATCAGCAAAATTAATCCGAAGCGCTTATGCGCTGCTCAATCAGCAAACTTATTTTACTGCAGGCGTTAAGGAAGTTAGAGCATGGACAATACCAATTGGTGCTTCCGCTCCTCAGGCTGCGGGTGTTATTCATACTGACTTTGAGAAAGGTTTTATTCGTTCAGAGGTAATAGGATATGATGATTATCAACACTACGGTTCTGAGACTAAAGTTAAGGAAGCAGGAAAAATGAGGGTAGAGGGTAAAGAATATATAGTAAAAGATGGCGATGTAATGCATTTCCGATTTAACGTTTAAAAAGTTGTTAAAAGTTATGCCGTTAAGAGGTTTTAAATACATTATAGCTCTTACTGCTATAACCGCTATTTACAGTAATTATTTTGGGTTAACTATTATTTATTTTATTTTAAAACTCTTAACCACATCCCTAATAATTTTGATGCCTTTACTCTATGCATCAGTCAAAAACTCATTATTTGCTAAGTCAATAATTATTGGATTAATTTTTTGCCTTATTGGTGATTTCTCATTATTATTTGAACATTACTTTACTATTGGACTGATCTCTTTTTTAGTAGGACACATATTTTTTATTAGATCATTTACAGTTGTTAATGGATGGCACTGGCCTCTAAAAATTGGAATTCCACTGACTTTTATTGCAGGAATACTACTTTGTCTTATCTATTCTAATTTAAACTCTTTTTTTACACCAATTCTTATATACATTATAGTTATCGTAATAATGAGTTGGCATGGAATATTCTTACAGCTTAGTAGTTCGAATGAGGTATTTAAATCAGTCGGATATGCGGTTTCTTTATTTATGTTTTCTGACGGAATATTAGCTTTAAATAAATTTTATATTCATTTTTCTTCAGCAGGAATATTAATTTTATCGACTTATTGGTTGGCTATTTTTTTTCTAGGTGAAGCAGCTTCAAAATAATAATTTATAAATTCAATTGCTCTCAAAGACTCTATTGCAAAGAATAAGCTTATTTTTGCCTCTTATTTTAAAAAAAAGCATTCCTTGAAACCTTTTCAACTCATTGACCGAACCAACGGTGGTAGTATTAAAAATGACCTTTTATCGGGTATAACAGTTGCTTTAGCACTTGTGCCTGAGGCTGTAGCCTTTGCTTTTGTTGCAGGTATATCTCCTATAATAGGTTTGTATGGTGCTTTTATGATGGGATTGGTTACCTCGATTTTTGGAGGACGCCCCGGTATGATTTCAGGTGCAACAGGTGCTATGGCTGTTGTCATGGTGCATTTAGTTAAAGAAGGCAATCAATTAGGTGGAACCGATAGTTCTGGGCTACAATACCTTTTTGGCGCCTTACTTTTAGCAGGAATACTTCAGATTTTTGCTGGCCTGCTAAAATTAGGGAAATTTGTTCGAATGATTCCACATTCTGTTATGATGGGTTTTGTAAATGGATTAGCCATTGTAATATTTATATCTCAATTAGGGATGTTTAAAAGTAATGGAAACTGGCTGCAAGGCAGTGCACTATTTATTATGATAGCTTTAGCGTCAACTACTATGCTAATTATGGCATTTCTTCCTTTAATAACAAAAAAAATACCTGCAGCATTAATAGCAATTATATTGGTATCTTTAGTCGTTATTTTAGGAGATTTAGACACTGAAACTGTAAAATCATTTATAGTTAACAATGGAGGAGAGGGAATCAAAGCTGGATTACCTAACTTTCAAATTCCACTTATTTCATTCTCATTAGACACACTTTTTTTTATAGCCCCATATTCGTTTATTTTAGCTTCTATTGGTTTAATCGAATCTTTAATGACCCTAAACTTAATTGATGAATTAACAGACACCCATGGTAGTGGAAACAGAGAGTGTGTTGCTCAAGGTGCAGGTAATATTTTAAATAGTTTTTTTGGCGGTATGGGAGGATGTGCTATGATTGGACAAAGTATTATAAATATAAAATCTGGAGGGCGTGGACGTCTTTCTGGAATTACTGCAGCCTTGGCACTATTGTTTTTCATTTTATTCGGCTCAAGTTATATTGAGCAAGTTCCTATAGCAGCCCTTGTAGGGGTAATGTTTATGGTTGTTTTGGGAACTTTTGCCTGGAGTACCTTCAAAGTATGGAATAAAGTTCCAACGGCAGATGTAATTGTTATTTTATTAGTTACGATTATTACTGTATTTTTTGATTTGGCAATTGCTGTTTTGTCAGGTGTAATTGTTTCTTCTCTGGTCTTTGCATGGGAAAATGCTAAGCGCATTCGTGCAAGAAAACACATAGATGATTATGGTGTGAAACATTATGAAATTTATGGACCTCTGTTTTTTGGATGTATTGAATTATTCAACAGTAAATTTGATGTTAAAAATGATCCAAGTGAGATCGTTATCGATTTTAAAGAATCTAGAATTGTTGATCAATCAGCAATAGAGTGTATTAATAAACTAACTGAACGTTATCATAAAATTGGAAAAAACATTCATTTACGTCACTTGTCTTCCGATTGTGTTAAATTAATAAAAAGAGCTGAAAAAATTTGTGTTGTAAATGTTCTTGAAGACCCTGATTATTTTGTTTCGATTGATAATTTTCGGCAAACTCAAAATGCACTCATTACTAAATAAATATTTAAGTATTTTCTGAAATAGAATCATATACAATTACACTTTCCCATAAATGAGCAGCTTCTTTAATAAACAGCTCATGAGTAGGATCAATTTGATAAGCATTTTGTTTATCTAAATCCGAAAAAATCATCATATAAAAATAGGTAAAGGAATTATCTACAACCGCTCTTTCCTCTACTTCTGCAGCTTTTCCAAAGTGATTGAAAGTTGCTTGAGGGTTTGTCCTTATCAGCTTACGTATTGCTTTTTCAAAGGCATTAGTACTTTCATGATTATTTGGATTTTTAAGCCAAAAATAAACACTATGAACAAAAGGTCCTACAGTATTTTCTATATTTTTTTTCATAATTATTTTTGATTAAATATTTTGAGGACCCCATTTTATTTAATAAATATATAAAAGAAACTTACCTTGAAGAACAACAATCACTAAAATGTATTAAAATAACTTTTTAACAAAAAAAAGAATGGATTGTTCATTTCTTGAACGTAATACTGTTTTTAGTTTTGTTCGCAATATTTATATTGGCTCTTTATTATATGAAAGAAGAAACCGCCTATACCGAAGATAATATTCGCTCTCTAGATTGGAAAGAACATATACGTTTACGTCCTGGGATGTACATAGGTAAATTAGGAGACGGTTCTTCCCCAGATGATGGAATTTATATTCTCTTAAAAGAGGTTTTGGATAATTGTGTAGATGAGTTTGTAATGGGTGCTGGTAAAACCATTGAAATTTCCATTAAAGATAGCACGGTTACAGTTCGTGATTTTGGGCGTGGAATTCCACTTGGTAAAGTTGTTGATGTAGTTTCGAAAATGAATACTGGTGGAAAATATGATTCCAAGGCATTTAAAAAATCAGTAGGATTGAATGGTGTAGGAACTAAAGCGGTAAATGCGCTTTCCTCAAGTTTTATTGTAGAATCAAACAGAGAGAAACAATCTAAGTGTGCTGCTTTTCAATATGGTATATTAAGCGAAGATTCGCCAGTGGGGGATAGCTCTCGACGAAGAGGAACCAAGGTTGTATTTGTTCCTGATGCTACAATCTTTAAAAATTATATCTACAGAATTGAATACGTGGAGCGCATGGTTAAATATTATGTTTATTTAAATCCTGGGTTAACTATTGATTTAAATGGACAAAAGTTCTTTTCTGAAAATGGATTAAAAGATTTATTAACCGATCAAACTAATGAAAACGATTTAACATATCCAATTATTCATTTACGCGGAGATGATATTGAAGTAGCACTTACTCATAGTAAAACTCAATACAGTGAAGAATACCATTCCTTTGTAAATGGACAGCATACTACTCAAGGTGGAACTCATCAAGCTGCCTTTCGCGAAGGACTTGTTAAGACAATTAGAGAATATTTTGGAAAAAATTATGAAGCCTCAGACATCAGGAAGTCTATTATATCTGCCGTTAGTATAAAAGTAACCGAACCAGTGTTTGAGTCTCAAACAAAAACAAAGTTGGGTTCAACGGAAATGGGAGACGGTATGCCTTCTGTTCGAAGTTATATTGTAGATTTTTTGAATACTCAATTGGATAATTTTTTACATAAAAACACAACGATTGCATTAGCTATTCAACAAAAAATTATTCAGGCAGAACGCGAACGTAAAGACTTATCAGGTATTCGAAAGTTGGCTCGAGAACGTGCTAAAAAGGCAAGTTTGCATAATAAAAAACTTAGAGATTGCAGGGTGCATTTATCAGATCTTAAAAGGGATCGTCGCCTTGATTCTACTTTATTTATTACTGAGGGAGACTCTGCTAGTGGTTCCATTACAAAGTCAAGAGACGTCAATACTCAAGCAGTTTTTAGCTTGCGTGGCAAACCTCTCAATAGCTATGGGATGTCTAAAAAAATCGTATATGAAAATGAAGAATTTAATTTGTTGCAGGCAGCACTAAATATTGAGGATGGCCTGGAAGATTTAAGGTATAATAATATTGTAATTGCAACAGATGCCGATGTTGATGGAATGCACATTCGCCTTTTACTCATCACTTTTTTTCTTCAATTTTTTCCTGAACTCATAAAAGAAGGACATTTGTACATTTTGCAAACCCCACTTTTTAGAGTTCGCGATAAAAAACAAACCTTTTATTGTTACAGCGAACAGGAGCGAAGAGATGCTATTGGTAAATTGATAGGTAAGCCAGAAATTACTCGTTTCAAAGGATTAGGTGAAATCTCTCCTGATGAATTTAAATTTTTTATTGGCGACAATATTCGTCTTGATCCAGTTATGATGGACAAAAGCATTACCACAGAACAATTACTTGAATTTTATATGGGTAAAAATACCCAAGACCGTCAAAAATTCATTATTAACAATCTTAAAGTAGAACTTGATCTGGCAGAAGAAGTGAAATAATTCAAACTCTTGTTTCTATAAATAAAAACTTAGCATTTACGATACCTAATAAAAATATTCATATTTAAAAACATTATTCTTTATCAAATTTTAATCGTAATGGTGGTTAATTTTGATGATTCATCTTAAAATTAGATAAGTTTTATCTTTAGTTTAAAGATCATTTTTCTAAAAAGTCTTGAGAAGACGATTTTTTTAAAAAAATTACTTCTCAACTAAAATTTGTTAATTTCTTCAATAAATTTTCACTTAAAATATAGGTCTGATATAGTATTTTAGCAATTCTATGGATGAAATTATTGATCACATACCAACAAATGATTCTTCCAGCGATTCGCTGGTAAAAATCACAGGCATGTATAAAGATTGGTTTTTAGATTATGCTTCTTATGTCATCCTAGAGCGTGCTGTACCTGCTATTGAAGACGGATTGAAGCCAGTGCAGCGGAGAATTCTTCATTCCATGAAAGATTTAGATGATGGTCGCTATAGCAAAGTTGCTAATATTGTAGGACACACGATGCAATATCACCCTCACGGAGATGCTAGTATTGCTGACGCAATGGTTCAAGTCGGGCAGAAAGAATTGTTAATTGATATGCAAGGGAATTGGGGTAATCTTTTGACCGGTGACAGTGCAGCAGCTTCTCGTTATATTGAAGCTCGATTATCTAAATTTGCTCTAGAGGTTGTTTTTAGTCCAAAAGTAACGGAGTGGCAACTTTCATATGATGGCCGTAAAAAAGAACCCATTCATCTGCCAGTTAAATTCCCTTTATTATTGGCACAAGGTGCTGAGGGTATTGCTGTAGGTCTCTCCACAAAAATTTTACCTCACAATTTCAATGAATTATTACAAGCAAGTATTCTTCACTTAAAGGGTAAAAAATTTACTATTTTTCCCGATTTTCAAACAGGTGGAATTATCGACATCCAGGGTTATAATGATGGGTTGCGAGGAGGAAAAGTAAGAGTTCGAGCAAAAATTCATCAGCAAGATAAAAACACTTTAGTTATCAATCAAATTCCATTCAGCACGAATACTTCAAGCTTGATTGATAGTATTTTAAAAGCAAATGAAAAAGGTAAAATAAAAATTAAAAAAATTGAAGATAACACTTCTTCTGCAGTTGAAATTTTAGTGCATTTACCAAATGATATTTCACCAGATAGAACTATTGATGCATTATATGCTTTTACGGCTTGTGAAACATCTATTTCTCCTTTAGGTTGTTTAATTATTGACAACAAGCCAAACTTTATGGGCGTATCAGAGATGTTGAAGATTTCAACTGATCACACGGTTCAATTACTTAAATTAGAATTGGAAGTTCAACTTCATGAACTGGAAAATCAATGGCATTATGCTTCTTTAGAACGAATTTTTATTGAAAATAAAATATATCGTGATATTGAAGAGGCTGGTACCTGGGAAGAGGTTATTTCTTTTATTGATAAGGGACTATTACCTCATATTGCTAACCTAAAAAGACCTGTAATTGAAGAAGATATAGTTCGTCTTACCGAAATTAGAATTAAACGAATTTCTAAATTTGATTTGGATAAAGCACAACAAAAAATTGAAGCATTAGAGGCTGATATTGCTGAAGTGAAAAATAATTTAGCACACCTTATTGATTTTTCAATTCGTTATTTCACTCACCTTAAGAAAGTCTATGGTTCTGATAAAAAGCGTCAATCGGAAATCCGCATATTTGATGATGTAGATGCCAAGAAAGTGGTGGTGCGAAATCTTAAATTATATGTAAATAGGGCAGAAGGTTTTATTGGCACTTCTTTGCGTAAAGATGATTTTGTTTGTGAATGCTCTGATATTGATGATATTATTGTGTTTACTCAAGATGGTAAAATGCAAGTTGTAAAAGTAGATGGTAAAGTGTTCATAAGTAAAAATATTATTCATGTAGCTGTCTTTAAGAAAAAAGATACTCGAACGGTATATAACATGGTATACCGTGATGGTAAAGGGGGTACTTCTTTTATAAAACGTTTTGCTGTTACGGGAGTAACTCGAGATAAAGTTTATGATTTAACACAAAGCAGAGCAGGATCCGAAATCCTTTATTTTTCACCCAATTCAAACGGAGAAGCAGAAATTATTTCAATTATTTTACGAAATACAGCTAGTATTAAAAAAATAAAATGGGATTTAGATTTTTCTGATCTTCAGGTAAAAGGTAGAGCAGTTCGAGGAAATACGGTAACTAAATATACCATTAAAAAAATTGAATTAAAAGAAAAAGGAGTATCAACTCTTAAGCCCCGTAAAATATGGTTCGACGAAACAATCAGAAGATTGAATTTAGAAGAAAGAGGCCTTCTTTTAGGTGCTTTTAAAGGGGATGACAAGCTTCTTGTAGCTACTCAACACGGAACCTTAAAGGCAGTTGCTCCTGAATTAAGTCTTCATTTTGATGACTCAGTAATTCACCTTGAGAAGTGGATTCCGCAAAAACCAATTACTGCCGTATATTTTGACACAGAAAAAGAACGTTACTTCCTTAAGCGTTTTCTTTTAGAGTCAGTAGAAAAGGAAGATAATTTTATGAAAGAAGGGGGTATTTTAACTTATGTAGGTTTTGACTGGCGTCCACTATTAACTTTGCAATATGAAAAAAAGAGGGGGAAGGATCAGCCTTCGGATACTGAAATTAATGCTGAAGAATTTATTTCAGTAAAAGGTTTTAAAGCACTTGGCAATCAATTAACTGATAAAAAACTGAAAGTAGTTTCTTTAAAAGAAGCACTCCCTTTTGAAGAAATCATTGAAGATGTGATTACAGAGATTGAAGTTGAGGCGGAAGATGTTGGCCCTAAAAGTTCTACATCAAGTGATGATGAAGAAACACAGTTTACAATTGATTTTTAACTCATTTTATTTTTTTAGAGTAGCTGTTTATTAGCTCTACACCTAAGGAGAAGGCAATAGAGAAATACAAATATCCTTTTGGAATCCTAGTTATGTTAGAGCCAAAAAAAACGGTTTCAGAAATACTTGCTGCTTCAGTAATTAACATAAAACCAATCAATAGTAAAAAAGCTAGTCCCAGTATTTGGAGTGAGGGTCGATTGTTTATAAATAGACTAATTGGATTTGAAAACCATATCATTATAGAAATTGAGATAATTACAGCCGCTATCATTATTAAAAGGGCATAAGGAATTCCGCTGGTCATTCCGACGGCAGTTAGAATAGAATCAAAAGAAAAGACAATATCTATAAGTACTATTTGAAAAACAACTTTTGAAAATGCAGTAGATGATTTTAGTTCTAAGGTTTTTTTTTCATGAACTTCCTCTACTTTATTATATATTTCTTTAGTGCTTTTGTAGAGTAAAAATATACCACCAACCATTAAAATTAATGCTTGAATTGAAACATTAGAAGAAAAAAAAGATGTTTCTATTGTAAAAAGTGTGCTTTGCATTTGAATAAGCCAATTCACACCAAGAAGTAGTATAATTCTCATGATCATGGCAAGGAAAAGTCCAATTTGCATGAGTTTTTTACGAATATCTTCAGGAAATCTCCCTGCTAAAATTGAAATAAAAATAATGTTATCGATCCCTAAGACAATCTCTAAAAAGGTAAGTGTCAAAAAAGCAATAAATAAATCAGGGGTTAACATGGTCTATTTTATTTTCTTGATTGTACCGCGATGTCTGTTTTTACTATCACCAACAAGAGAATACTGAAAAGTATAAGTATTGTCTTTTGTGTTTAGTATTTTCATCTGAATAGGTCTTTTGTCTTGATTTGAGGAAGGGTTTAATTTTGTAAGAATACATTCACAGTCATTTACCCAGCGAATTTTAGCAGTGTCTATTACGCCCTTATAAACCTCTATTTCATAGATAGAATCCCTTGTAAATATTGAAGAAGTCAGTTCTCCATTGATGATTTGAGTAAACTCAAAACTTCCCGCGTGAAATCGATTGCAATCTCGCTCTGAAGAGTAGCAGGAAGTAAAAAGAAAACCAATCCCTAGGAATAAAAATTTCATAAAGTGCTAAAATACTAAGAATTGGGAATATAAATACTAAAAGTACCATTCTTATGTAATTGAATTATTTGAATAATTTCTTCGCTTATATGTCTATTAAAACTAGAATTTATTCTTTTTGCTTTTTCTTGTGATACTTCAGTATTATGATGCCCTGTTCCACTAACATTTCCAGATATTTTAAGTGATCCTTCGGTTAACAATTCAGGGGGAGAAGAAGTATTTTGTTTGGAGTTCCCCAGAATTAGCCAATCTAAATCAATCTCTCTAAAGTGTTCATGAATTTTTAACATAAAATCTAAACTTGGTTTATTTCTTCTAGATAAGATATGAGAAACGGATGAGCGCTGAACACCAATTCTTTCAGCAAATGCGGCAGCACTTAATTGATTGTTTAACATGATTTCCTCTAAACGCTTAAGAAATGATTCTGTGTTTAACATTGTAATTATATTTTATAATACTTCCAAATATACAATTGTAATTTAATATAAACAAACACTAAAATAATTAAACTAATACTTAAATAATAATATTTAAATCCTTGATAATCAATTATATATTAATATATATAAAAAATAATTTACATTTGTAAACAGGTGATCAAAAGGTTAAGGTAAAAAAATAAATTATGATATTGTTGTGAACTACATTTGTAAACAAGTAGATGTTTACATTTGTATTAACATGTAAGTAATGATTAATAAAAGATATTTACCACCAGCTATTGTAGGAACCTTTATAAAGAACTTACCTAAAGGTTCTAAAGTTAAAACCATCGGTTATTCTGTTCAAAAAAGACCAATTAGTTTGGTTTCAATTGGAGTTGGAAACACTAAAATATTACTTTGGTCTCAGATGCATGGAAATGAAAGTACTACAACAAAAGCACTTTTTGATTTTATCCCCTGGTTCTTAGACTCTTCTCAACAAGCATATCAGAAAAAATTTACGTTAAACATTATATTACAATTAAATCCTGATGGTGCCTCTGCTTATACTCGATTAAATGCTAACAGTGTAGATTTAAATCGTGATGCACTTAAAGTGTCTCAACCTGAGAGCAAAGCACTTCAAAATACTTATAATAGTTTTAAGCCTGACTATTGTTTGAACCTTCACGGACAACGCACCTTATTTTCAGCAGGTGAAATGGGTCAGCCTGCTAGTATTTCTTTTTTAGCACCTTCTGCAGATATGAGTAGAACACTAACACCAGCTCGAATTATTGCAATGAAATGTATTGTAGCAATCTTTAAAGGATTAGAGAATGATCTTCCTGATCAAATTGGTCGTTATGATGACACTTTTAATCCTAATTGCGTTGGAGATCGCTTTACTTTATTAGGAACACCAACAATTCTTTTTGAAGCTGGACATTTTCCTGGAGATTATCAAAGAGAGGTGACTCGCACTTTAATTTTAAAAAGTTTTAAATTTTTTTTTAATGCATTACTTGTGGATAAAAACATTTACAATGTTAATGAGTATCTGAATATTCCTGAGAATTCTAAAGATTTTGTTGATTTACTTGTGAAAGAAGTAAATATAATTGACCAAGGGACGCTTTTTAAATCACAGCATTTAGGTGTTCGCTATGAAGAAAAGTTAGTAAATGGAGAAATATATTTTATTCCTTTTGCAGCAGTCTATGGCGATGAAATAGAATTTAATGCCCATCGAACAATAACCCTTCCAAGTGACTTAAAGAATATTCCAGTAATATTTGAAGTAGATAAACCTATCCAAATAAAGGAATTTTCTGAATTATTTTCAATAAAATTGTAATTTTACAGATAATTCTTCAATGATTTTGCTTAAAATCATTAAATTTACCTAAAAATACATATTATGAGTAAAGTAAATTTAGATGAAATTGATCATCAAATTCTTGATATTTTGATAGATAACACGCGAATCCCTTTCACAGACATTTCAAAACGCTTGGTTATTTCCGCAGGAACAGTTCACGTTCGTGTAAAAAAAATGGAGGAATCAGGTATAATTAAAGGCTCTTCTTTAAACCTGGATTATGTTAAGTTAGGTTATTCATTTATTGCATATGTAGGGATTTTTTTAGAAAAAACAAACACAACCTCAGAAGTTCTGAAAGCTCTTAATGACATCCCTTTTATTACTGTTGCTCATATAACAACCGGAAAGTTTAATATTTTTTGTAAAGTTCGTGCTCGTGACACTCACCATGCAAAAGATATTATTTTTATGATAGATGATATTGTTGGGGTCTCTAGAACAGAAACCATGATTTCTATGGAGGAAAGTATAAATGACAAGAAGCGCTTAATGCACCATATTTTTAACGAACTTTAAAAGAAAACCTCTTAATGGCAAGAAAACCAAAAATAGAAAGATTTAACGAAAAAATACTTTCCCGCTTCCAGATATACAACAGCCTATTCTTAACCCTTCCTTTTAAAAATATAAAAAAAACATCTTTATTACTTCCATTATTTGCGGACTATTGTAGATCAAGTTATGAAAAAAAATTAAATCCAAAAAAAATCGTTAATTCTTTTTTAAAGCACTACGCGCCTGATTTAAAAGAGGAAGAACAAATAGATTTGTTGTTTAATTTTATTCAATATATTGAAAGACAGGTCGTTCTTTTTGACGCAATTGAAGACGCTGGCTTTCCATATGTTAATAATATGCATGGAAGAGGAACTTTGCGGAACATAAAAGAAGAGGCAAATAATAAGCAGCTCTCAGAAGTATTATCAGAATATATAAAGCGTGTTAAAGTGCGTATCGTTCTTACAGCACATCCAACTCAATTTTATCCTGATAACGTTTTAGTTATAATTAATGAGCTTTCGAGAGCAATTGCAAATGATGAGTTAGATAATATTAAAAAGCTTTTAGTGCAATTAGGAAAAACACCCTTTTATAAAAAAGAAAAACCAACTCCTTTAAATGAAGCTGTAAGTCTTATTTGGTTTTTAGAAAATATTTTTTATCATTCTGCAAGCATCATATATAACTATATAGCAGAGCATATTATTGATTCCAAAGAGCTTGACAATTCAATTTTTGATTTTGGCTTTTGGCCAGGAGGTGATCGTGACGGAAATCCTTTTGTAACTGCAGACATAACCTTAAAAACAGCAAAACGCTTAAAGTTTTCTATTTTAAGAAACTATTACAGAGACTTACGTAAATTAAAGCGTAAAATTACTTTTCCTGGTGTTGAGCAAAGAGTTATAAACCTTGAAGAGACAGTCTTTAATGAATTGTTTTATCCGGAAAAAAACATTTCGTTTTCATTAAATACTTTAGTAACAGAGTTAGAATTGGTCATGAAAGCTATCATGAAAGAGCATAATGGATTATATCAAGAGGATGTTAAAGACTTGATTCATAAAATAAAGTTATTTGGATTTCACTTTGCAAGTTTAGACATTCGTCAAGACTCAAGGGTACACCATAAAGTATTTACTGAAATTGTTTCACACCCCGAAATTCAAACTTATGTCAAAGGATTGCCATTGAATTACAATGAACTAACTAACGAAGAGCGTTGCAAGGTTTTGTCATTAATTACTGGCGACGTTTCCCCTAATGTTTACAGAGATGAAATTACTCAACAAACTCTTGAGAGTATCAGAGCTATGCAGCAAATACAGCAAAATAATGGTGAGCGAGGTAGTAATCGTTATATTATTAGTAACTGCCAGACATTAGAGAATATTTTAGAGTTATTTGCCATGTGCCGTATTAGTGGATGGAAAGAACCTACGTTAGATTTTATTCCGCTCTTTGAAACAATTCCAGATCTTAAAAGAGCTGGAGAAATAATGAAAGATTTATTTAATAATCCAGTATATCAAAATCATCTAAAAGGGCGTAAAAACAAACAAACTGTTATGTTAGGTTTTTCTGATGGAACTAAAGACGGAGGTTATTTTATGGCTAATTGGAGTATTTACAAAGCAAAAGAAGTATTGAGTGAACTGGCTACTGAATACGGAATTTCAATGGCTTTTTTCGACGGAAGAGGAGGCCCACCGGCCCGGGGAGGTGGAAATACCCACGAATTTTATGCTTCCATGGGTGACATCATTCAAAATGATGATATCCAACTTACTATTCAAGGACAAACAATTAGTTCAAACTTTGGAACCTTAGATTCTTCTCAATTTAATTTAGAACAATTACTTAGTTCTGGAATTTCAAATAAAATTTTAAATCCAGGGAAAAATAACCTTTCTCCGGAAGATAGAGCTACTATGCAAGAAATGGCAGATTATAGTTATCAGGTATATCAAGATTTTAAGGAGCATGATATGTTTATTCCTTATCTAGAACGCATGTCAACTTTACCTTATTATGCTAAAACTAATGTTGGTAGTCGTCCATCTAAAAGGGGATCATCTTCTTCACTTCAATTTGAAGACCTTCGCGCCATTCCATTTGTAGGGAGTTGGAGTCAATTAAAACAAAATGTGCCAGGTTTTTATGGAGTTGGAACAGCTATTAATCGATTTGTTAAAGATGGTAAATTAGCAGATGTTAAACAACTATATAAAAATTCTCGCTTTTTTAGAACCTTGCTTTTTAATAGCATGATGAGTTTAACTAAATCATTTTTTCAGCTCACAGCTTACATGAAAGAAGATAAAGAATTTGGTGCTTTTTGGGAATTGATTTTTAATGAATATAATTTAACCAAAGACTTATTGCTTAGAGTCAGTGATTTTAAATCGCTTATGGAAAATGAACCGGCCGGAAAAGCTTCTATAAAGGCCCGTGAAGAGATTGTTCAGCCATTGTTGACCATCCAACAATTTGCTTTAATGGAATTGCAAGAATTGAAATCTTTTAACAATTCAGATCCTAAAAAGATTCAAATTTTAGAGGCAATGATAACCCGTTCTTTGTTTGGAAATATTAATGCTAGTAGAAATTCTGCTTAACCACTTAAGTGTTTGAATAATATTGAAAAGCTTTTGAAAAGTACTCTTGTGGTACCTCAACATCAATTTTTGGTATTCCTATAGACTTTAACAACGAAAAGTTAATACGTCCTGCTTTATTCTTTTTATCGTGACGTAATAAAGCAATTATTTCATTTTGTTCTATTGCTGATATTTTAACTATTCCATAGTGATTTGAAAAGGTAGTTTTAATGTCATTTGCTTCATCTATTTCAAGTCCGCTGCAATGGACTGACAAATATGCTTCTAAAACCATTCCAATAGCAATTGCCTCTCCGTGAAGAAGACGTTTCTTGGTGGGAGATGCCAAAAAATAAGATTCTATTGCGTGACCTAGAGTATGTCCAAAATTTAAAACCTTTCGCAATCCTTTTTCATTAGGGTCTAGAATTACTACCTCACTTTTTAATTTAATTGATGTTTTAATGTAGTCTGTAAGAATAGGAGGTGTTAATTTTTTAATTATTTTAAGTGAATTCCAATAATCAGGCGAAGCAATCAATCCATGTTTTAACATCTCAGCAAAACCACTTCGTATTTCTTTACTTGGAAGTGTACTTAACCACTCACTGTCTATAATTACTTCTTGTGGTTCTTGTATCGTTCCTATTTGATTCTTCAAAGATCCTAAATCAATTCCTGTTTTACCTCCAACAGAGGCATCAACCATCGAGAGAAGGGTAGTGGGTATATTATAAAAATCAATCCCACGTTTAAAAGTACAGGCCACAAAAGCACCTAAATCTGTAACAACACCACCTCCTAGGTTAATGAGAGCACTATCTCTATCTGCCCCAAATAATGATAGCTCATTCCACAAAGCCTCACAGGTTATAAGATTTTTATTTTCTTCTCCGGCAGCCATAGTTAAAACAGTGGCGTTTACAATTTTACTAATTCTAACGAAACGGTTTAAACATTTTTCTTTAGTGTTAGTATCAACAAGAACAAAAACAGAACTATAGTTTTTAGCACTTAAAATATTAAATAAGTTTTTAAGTCCTTTTTCTTTGTAAGAAATATTATTTAGTTCTAGCATATTTTTAAAAAATACAAAAATAAAAGTTTTATAAAGTATATTTTAATATTAATTAAATCTATTAACGTTTGAAGCTTTTTTTAATGCGATCTAAATCTCGTTTATTATCGCGATCTTTAAGTGTTTCTCTTTTGTCATAAAGTTTTTTTCCTTTAGCCAAAGCAATGTGTAATTTGGCCAATCCTTTTTCATTAATATATAAACGAATTGGGATAATAGTAAGCCCTCCATTTTTTATTTCTTTGTGTAATTTCTTAAGTTCTTTTTTGTTAAGCAATAACTTTCTTTGTGCTTTTGGACGATGATTAAACCTTGTTCCAAAAGCATATTCATCAATTTGCATATTAACAGTAAAAAGTTCACTACGATCATTAAATTCACAGAAGCTTTCAGCAATAGAGGCTTTGCTGTTCCGCAACGACTTTATTTCCGTTCCAGTCAGTACGATGCCAGCGGTATAGTTTTCGATGAGTTCATACTCAAACCGGGCACGCTTATTTTTTATGCTCACTTCTTTCTGCACCTTCCAAAGATACTACTAATCTCTTAAGTTTTGTATTGGTTTTTTCTTTGAAAAAAAACGTTTATTTGATTAAAATGTAATTAAATATTTCATTTAATAATGACTGAAGTTGAATTTTATTGATTGAACTAATTGAATATGTTAATTAGTTATGGATAACTGTCTTTTATTTTAAATAATTGAGGCTATTCTAATACTACAAATTATTAATTTTGCATTATAAAAAACTTAATTTATGCAACGTGATACAATAATTTTTGATCTTATTAATCAAGAAAAACAACGCCAAATTAAAGGCATTGAATTGATTGCTTCTGAAAACTTTACAAGTCCAGATGTAATGGAGGCAACAGGATCTATTTTAACAAATAAATATGCAGAAGGATATCCTGGTAAAAGATATTATGGAGGATGTGAAGTTGTTGATCAAATTGAACAATTAGCTATTGATCGTGCTAAAGAATTATTTGGTGCTGCATATGCTAATGTACAACCACACTCAGGTTCTCAAGCTAATACTGCTGTTTTTCATGCATTTTTAAAGCCTGGGGACCGTATTTTAGGGTTTGATCTATCTCATGGAGGTCATTTAACGCACGGTTCTCCCGTTAACTTTTCCGGACGTTTGTATAAAGCCCATTTCTACGGAGTTGAAAAATCTACAGGACTTCTGAATTATGACGCTATTATGTCGATTGCCAAAAAAGTAAGGCCCAAAATGTTAATTGCAGGAGCTTCGGCCTATTCACGTGACATTGATTATTCTAAATTTCGTGAAATTGCAGATGAAGTTGGCGCATTCTTACTTGCAGATATTTCTCATCCTTCAGGAATGATTGCCTCAGGCTTGCTCAGTAATCCGATGCCACATTGCCATGTTGTTACAACAACAACTCACAAAACTTTGAGAGGACCAAGAGGAGGGCTAATAATGATGGGGCAAGATTTTGATAACCCCTTTGGATTGACCCTTAAAAATGGATCGCATCAAAAAATGTCACATTTATTAAATATGGCTGTTTTTCCTGGAAATCAAGGGGGTCCATTAGAGCATGTTATTGCAGCAAAAGCAATTGCTTTTCAAGAAGCACTTCATCCTTCTTTTAAATTGTATATGCAGCAAGCACAAAAAAATGCCCAAGCCATGGCTGCTGCTTTTGTTGTCAAAGGATATCATCTAATTTCTGGAGGTACAGATAACCACATGATGTTAATTGATTTACGAAACAAGGATATTAGCGGAAAAGTTGCTGAACAAGCACTAGTAAAGGCAGAAATTACTACGAATAAGAATATGGTCCCTTATGATGATAAATCTCCATTTGTCACTTCGGGGATTCGTGTGGGAACTGCAGCTATTACAACCAGAGGTCTAAAAGAAGACGATATGAGTGGAATTGTCGATCTAATTGATGAAGTCATTCAAAATCATGAAGACAATGATGTGCTTAAGGCCGTAGGAGCTAAAGTTTTTACTTTGATGTCTGGGCGGGAATTGTTTTATTACTAATACAAACGGTTAATATCTTTAGTAGATTTATGAAAATTAGTGAAATAACTGAAAAACCTTTTCAGGAATAGTTTCAAGTTCCATGGACTCTGAATTGAGATAGCACCACTGGGTAGTACATTGAGCAACTATAGTAGTTGTATCTTTTAAATAAATCTTTACAATACGTTGTGAGAGAAAACCTTCTGTTAATGTTACATGGGTTTTGAGAGTTAGCCAATCGTAAAGTTTAGCAGGACGTTTGTAGTCAATCTTATGACTTCTAACCACCCAAATCCCAAAAGAACAGGAGTCTTTTCCGATAAGTGATTTCCAATGTGCTTCAGCAATCTCTTGAACCCAATGGAGGTATTGAACATTGTTGACATGAGCTAACTCATCGAGATGATCTTTATTTACTTGAAGATTGTACTGATAAGTTTTACTCATTTTTTAGGTTCAATGGTTACTTCAAAAAGTTTACTCCAGTTTTTACCAGTAACAAAAAAAGTTTTGCGTCTTTTATGATATGCAATTCCGTTTAATACATTTAACTGAGGATGTTGTTCTACAAGTTCTTTTAAACCAGAAAAATCAATTACTCCCTCAACAGTTCCGCTTGAGGGATCAATGATAACACTCACTTCTTTATTAAATTGATAGGTATTGGCGTATATTTTTCCATCTACCCACTCCAACTCATTTATATTATGAAGAGGTGCTTTATGAGTCATTACTTCAATACTTCTCAATTCTTTGTAAGTAATTGGATCTAGTATCCAAATACGATTACTTCCATCAGATTTATATAATACTTTTCCATCATTGCAAAGGCCCCAGCCTTCTTTACTTGATTTATAGGGGAATGATTTTTGCATAGTAAGAGTTTCCTTTTCATAAACAAAGCCTTTCATAGACTTCCAGGTTAGTTGAATAACTTTGTCATTCAATATTGTTAAGCCTTCACCAAAATAACTTTCATCTAGTGGTTTGTCATTAATCACTTTCCCAGTTTTAAAATCTAGTGTTTTAAGGGTTGATTGCCCATTTAGTCCAGTACTTTCAAACAATAGATCTCCATCGAATTCTAGCCCCTGTGTATAGGATGTCGTTTTATGTGGAAAGGCATTTAAAATACTGTAAGTAAATAGTTTAGGCGGAGTTTTCGCTAATAAAGTAAGTGAAGTTTCTGTTGATCTTGTTCCATTATCGTAAGTAATAATCGCCTTTATTATTTGAACTCCTAAAGGCTCATTTGTAAAAACATGGTTTTTATTAATAGGTTTTTCATTAAGATAAAATTGAATATTTTCATTTTCAATTTGATTTTTTAATTTCAAATGAAGTGTATCCCCCCATATAACTTTATTGTTCTTTATACCGGTACTTATTTTTAATATTGGCCTTTTAGGGCTTCCACATGTTAGAAGAAGAATAAAAGATATTAGGGGAAGCATAACTTTCATTAGAGATAGAATTGATAGTTAGTTATTATATAGTTAAAAACGAAATTAAGCATTTAAAATGATTGTTGAAATCAGATGAAGATCTTATATTTGTGACGGGCAAGTCCTACACAACCAGCTCCTGTTTAATTCCCCCAGGGTGGGAACACAGCAAGGGTAGATGGTCGTAGCGGTGTGATGTGGGTCGCTTGCCCTTTTTTATTCATATGAAGTATGTCCAACTTATACATTAAAGGAATACTAAAATGGCAAAAGTAGTTTTGATAACAGGTGCCTCTTCAGGTATAGGCCTTTCTACTGCATCGCATTTACATAAAATAGGATATCAGGTTTATGGCACCAGTCGAGATCCAAAAAAAAACACAATTAACCTTCCTTTCCCATTAATTCCTTTAGAGATCACAAATAGTGTTTCTATAGATTCATGTGTTGCATTAGTTTTAAAAAAAGCTGGACGCCTAGACGTTTTAATTAATAATGCGGGTGTTGGTATTACTGGTCCTATGGAGGAAATTGATCTTAGTGCGGTTTTAGAGAATTTTGCTATAAATTGTTTTGGTCCTCTTCAAATGGCTCAAGCTGTTTTACCAAAAATGAGGGAACAAAGTTCAGGTTTGATTATAAATATCACCTCTATTGCAGGGGTTATGGGACTTCCTTTTCGTGGTGTATATTCTTCATCTAAAAGTGCTTTTTCAATTATGACAGAGAGTCTTCGAATGGAAGTCAAATCGTTTGGTATACAAGTTTGTAGTCTCGCACCTGGAGATTATGATACAGATATTGCTTCAAGGAGGTATCACGCTCCAGTAATTGAAAATTCGCCATATCAAAGAATTTATCAAGAAAATTTAGATACCATGAATAAGCATGTGTCAGATGGAAACCCTCCGCAAGAAATTGCTGTTGCAATTGCTAAAATTATTAAAAAAGGAAAACCAGCAGTTCATTACCAGGTTGGTCCTTTTATGCAAAAGCTATCTAAAATATTAAAAGGCATTCTTCCAAATCGTATATTTGAAAAATTAATAATGAATCATTTTAAACTTTAAATCATAAATATGAAATTTTTTATTGACACTGCTAACTTAGATCAGATTAGAGAAGCACAATCTCTTGGAGTTTTAGATGGAGTCACTACTAATCCATCATTGATGGCTAAAGAAGGAATTACAGGTGAAAAAAATATTATACAACATTATATTGATATTTGTGAAATTGTAGATGGTGATGTTTCTGCAGAAGTAATTTCTGTAGATTTTAAAGGTATGGTAGAAGAAGGAAAAATATTGGCAGCTTTACATCCACAAATAGTTGTTAAAATACCGATGATTGAAGATGGCGTTAAGGCATTAAAATATTTTTCTGATGAAGGGATAAAAACAAACTGTACTCTTATATTTTCTGCTGGGCAAGCATTATTAGCTGCAAAAGCTGGCGCAACTTATATGTCACCTTTTATTGGACGCTTGGATGATATTTCTACAGATGGTCTAAACCTAATTCAAGAGATTAGAGATATTTATGATAATTATGGCTTTGAAACACAAATATTAGCAGCTTCAATTCGCCATACAATGCACGTAATTGAATGTGCTAAAATTGGTGCAGATGTAATGACTGGTCCTCTTTCATCAATAAAAGGCTTGTTGAAACATCCTCTTACAGATATTGGTTTGGCTAAGTTTTTAGAGGACTATAAAAAGGGCAACTAGAGCTTTTTTAATAATTCTTCAAAGGCTAAATCTGAAAAATTACCAAAGCCTTCTAAAACATTTCCTTTTTCGTTTATGATAATAGCTTTATTAAGAATAGTTAGCACCCATAATTCACTAGCTTTTTCAAAATCAATTAATGCAAACTGATTTTCAAGATTGATTTTCATTATTTCTTGGACTTGATCAACCATCGAATTAAAAGGCTGAATACAGATGCCTATAAAACGGATGTGTGGATTATTTGTCTCTAATTTTTTTAATCTCTTTAGGGAATTTTGATAATGATTCATTTGTGTTTGAGACCAGAAGTATAACACTGTCGTTTTATTTGAGGTTAAACTACTACTACTTATAGTATCTCGATAAATATTTTGAAGTTTAACTTTTGGTAAAACTTTATTTTTAACCATCCTGTTAATATTAGCATGAAGTGTTAGTACTTCAGTGAAATAGGAGGGTGAATTATTTACAGTAGAATAATATTGTAAAAAACGTTCATGCTGATTATGGTTTTCAAATGTTAATATTTCTTCAAAAGCAATAGCACGTGCTAAATTATTCCTTAAAACAGGCCCTGTAATTATCTGATCTAAAACTTTCAAACGGTTTATGTTAAAATCAGTTGTCTTTTTTTGCTTAAAGAAAGTATTGCTTTTGTCAATTGCTTTTTGACTTATAAAATTTAAAATATAATTTATATAGGGATCAAAGAACGCAAGATCGTTGTCTCCGAAATTTAAAAAAGTACGGTATCCAAAATATAAACTATCTTTCTTTTCATCCCACTTAGCTCCTCTCAAAAGAGCATATCGTTCTTTAATTGTTGCATAATGGTATATATAGGCTGCTTGAGTTACTTTTTGCGCTATGGGTGTTAGAGAATTAGCAATATCCATCTTAATCCATAACTCCTTTTTTTCTATAAGTAGTGAGTCTAAAATAGTTGTAAAAATTTCACTATTACTAGAGTATTTGGAAGACAAGAATTCTCCTTCTGCTTCGTGCTTTAAAAGCAGTTCCATTAAAAAGTTGTTTTTGGATGCACCAATACCAGAAAATACCACAGAAGCATTAAATGCAGCTGCATTAATCCGAACCCAAAGACTATCTTTTTCTTCAAGTAATAATGTTTGATATTCAGGAAGATGTTCCAGTTTATATATTCCACTTTCAATTGAATCAAACTTTTTTTGAAATCGAAAATTATTATCAAGATTTAGCATTTCAAGAGCATTGTTTCCCTGATAAAAAGTAACGGAGCGGGATGAAGGATTTATAATTTGCCCCCCAAAAAAGATGCCACTTCTTTCATCTGGTATATTGCAACTAACAATAAGAAGAACAAGAAGAACAAGAAGAATTTTTAAAATAATTTTATGAACCACAAATCAAAAATAATATTTTAATTTATTAAATGTCATAGCCATAAGTTAAAAAAAAGTATAAACTCTGCTGAGTATTTATGTAAGTTTGCATTTCTAAATTCATAAGCTATGTTATCAGTTTCAAATCTTTCTGTTCAGTTTGGAAAACGCGTTTTATTTGATGAAGTAAATACTAGTTTTACTTCCGGCAATTGTTATGGTATAATAGGAGCCAACGGAGCAGGTAAATCAACATTTTTAAAAATTTTATCTGGAACCCAAGATGCCAATTCTGGTAATGTTTATTTAGAGCCTGGAAAACGTCTTTCTGTATTAGAACAAAACCATAATGCTTATGACGAAATTCCTGTTTTAGAAACTGTTTTAAAAGGAAATACTTCACTTTTTAAAGTCAAGTCTGAAATGGATATGCTGTATGCTAAAGAAAATTTTTCTGATTCTGATGGTGATCGTGTAGGTGAATTACAAATAATATTTGAAGAAATGAATGGGTGGAATGCAGATAGTGAAGCAGCTGCTTTGCTATCTAACTTAGAGATTCCGGAAGTTTTTCACTATTCATTTATGCGTGATTTAGATGGTAAGCAAAAAGTACGTGTATTGTTAGCTCAAGCATTGTTTGGAAATCCAGATGTATTGATTATGGATGAGCCTACTAACGACCTTGACTATGACACTATCATGTGGTTAGAAGATTTCTTAGCTAATTATGATAATACAGTAATTGTAGTTTCACATGATCGCCATTTTTTAGATGCTGTTTGTACACATATTTCTGACATTGATTTCGGTAAAATTCATCACTTTTCAGGAAATTACACTTTTTGGTATGAATCCTCTCAATTGGCAGCTCGTCAACGTGCCCAGCAAAACAAAAAATCAGAAGAAAAGAAAAAAGAACTTCAAGAGTTTATTGCTCGGTTTTCAGCAAATGTTGCTAAATCAAAACAAGCAACTTCTAGAAAGAAAATGATTGATAAACTGGACATTGAAGAAATTAAACCTTCGAGCCGAAGATATCCTGCTATTATATATGACCAAGAGCGTGAAGCAGGAGATCAAATTTTAAATATTGATAACCTATCAGTTTCAAATAATGGAGTTTTTTTATTCAAAAACGTTCATCTTAATTTAGCAAAAGGAGATAAGGTAATTATTTATGCAAAAGATACACGAGCAATTTCAGCACTTTATGCAATACTTATGGGAGAACGTAAAGCAGATTCTGGTTCTTTCGATTGGGGCATTACTACTTCTCAAGCCTTCCTTCCATTAGATCATGATGATTTTTTTGAAAACCCCATGAACTTAGTAGATTGGTTACGTCAATATGCCAAAACTGAAGAAGAGCGTGAGGAAGTCTTCTTAAGGGGATTTTTGGGCAAAATGCTTTTTAGTGGAGAAGAAGCACTTAAAATGTCAAATGTACTGTCCGGTGGAGAAAAAGTACGCTGTATGCTTTCTAAAATGATGATGGAACGTGCAAACGTACTTTTATTAGAAGAGCCCACCAACCATTTAGATTTAGAGACCATTACAGCATTCAATAATTCATTGAATAATTTTAAAGGTACCCTTTTATTCAGTACTAGTGATCATGCTTTTGCACAGACTATAGGAACACGTATTATCGAATTAACACCTAAAGGAATTATTGATAGGCACGCAACATTTGATGAATACATGACTGATACTAAAATAAGGGAGCTGAGAGAAAAAATGTTAGGATAATGTTATTAAGGTTTATTATTGGTATGATTTCATCTATTTGAAAAACTTACAAGTATCTTAATTTTATACATATTATATGAAGGGAATCAGAGACTAAAATTTAAAGTATGAAAACATTAGTTTTTTTTAAATCCTGAATGATTAAAATCTGAAAAACCATGTCCTTCGTTTGGGATCCCGAAAAAGTTGTAACTCATTTCACCAATTGTGTCCTAATCATCAATTATAACGATTCCATACTCACCTAATTGAAGTTTTATGGTTTCTTTAAAAACATCTTTCATGAGTTTTTCCTCAGGGACAGTCCAATTTATAAAAGATATATCATTTGTAAAATTTAATTTATTTGTAAAAAAAATGATATACAATTTAGGACTAAAAATATTATTATAACCAACTTTATTTTATGAGATACATAAGATTTGACAATAATTATTACATACTCAAAGATTATTGAAGAAATTGATAAATCAAATTTTTATACTTATAAAATTATTTATTAGTCTTCATAAAGAATAAGTTTTACCAGAAAAAGGCGTACAATCCTGATAGGATTATTAGCAAAGCAAAAGATCCAATATTAAAGATAGGGGAGGTGACAAAAATTCCCTTTTCTAGTTTAATGCTTTTGGCGTCATCTTTATCCTTATTTTCCTTTAAACTTACAATGGCAATGACTACCATCGACAATATGGCTGTTAATCCCATTTGATCTAAAAAGGGTAGTGTGGGAAATAAGAAATCTAACCCAGTTTCTGCCATCCATCCTTTTGGACCAATTTTAAAGAATAATGCAATTGGAATAGATAATAACGCACCATAAATTGCACCTTTATTTGAAGTCTTCTTCCAAAACAGCCCCAATACAAAAACTGCTAAGATTCCGGGACTCACAACACCAGTATATTCTTGAATGAATTGAAATGCTTGATCTATACCTCCTAATAAAGGAGCCATAATTGTTGCAATAATTAGAGCCACCAAAGCAGATATTCGTCCAACATTAACTGTTTTTTTATCGTTAGCATTCTTATTTATTAGTTGCTTGTAGATATCCATTGTAAAAATAGTAGCTGTAGAATTTAACATTGATGCTAAAGAAGACACAATAGCTGCAGCTAATGCAGCAATTGCAATTCCTTTAAGTCCTGTTGGTAAAAACTGCATTAACCAAGGATATGCTTTATCTGCTGATCCAGAAGATGGAATATTATTCACCCCTGCTTCACCAAGACTAGCAAGAAGCGTAGGGTCATTTACAATTACATATGCAGCAATTCCAGGAATTACAACAATAATCGGGATAATCATCTTTAATCCAGCTGCAAATAAGATTCCTTTTTGAGATTCTTCTAATGATTTTGCGGCAAGAGTTCTTTGAATGATATATTGGTTAAACCCCCAATAATATAGATTAGCAACCCACATACCTCCAATTAAAACTCCTATACCTGGAAGGTTCATGAATTCAGGATTAGAACGATCAAGAATCATGTCAAATTTCTCAGGGACAGCATGATAGATAGTAGTAAGACCCTCCATAAATCCTTGACCTCCAGAAACAGTATCTAAAGCAAGGTAGGTAGTTACTAGTCCTCCCAATATCAATACTACTACCTGAATTATATCAGTCCAGGCAACAGCAGATAGTCCTCCATATAATGAATAAGCAGCAGCAAATGCAGCTAGACCGATTACTCCAGTTAGCATATCAATTCCTAATATCGTTTGAAGCGCCAAACCTCCTAAATACATTACTGATGCAAGATTAACAAACACATAAAGACCGATCCAAAAAACAGCTAAAATTGTTTTTAGTTGGCTTGAAAAACGTTTTTCAACAAATTCAGGTATGGTATAAAGTCCTTTTTTTATAAAGATTGGGAGAAAGAATTTTCCAACAATTATTAATGTTAATGCAGCCATCCATTCATAGGTAGCAATAGCTAACCCTACAGCAAATCCAGATCCAGACATGCCTATAAATTGTTCTGCAGAAATATTAGCAGCAATAAGAGAAGCCCCAATAGCCCACCATGGTAAAGATTTACTGGCTAAGAAATAATCTTCTGCACTCTTAGTTTCTCCTTTTTTATCACGGGAAACCCATAATCCAACTCCTAGGATTACAATAGCGTATATTCCAAAAACAGCATAATCTAGGGTCTCAAAACTTGTATTCATTTTATTTTTTTAAGTGGAAAAATCTAGTGATAATAACACGAATAGTTTTCGATTGTTATAATAATGCAAAATATAAAAAAAAATGGTGCACGTACTAAAAAATCGTACCTATGATTTTAACAGCTTTCTTATATTCATCAGAATGCACAAATACACGTTGCAGAAGGGGTGCTGGAATACCAAAACCTGCTAGACGTGCGGATTCACCCTCATCTTTTACTACAGGATTTATATTAATTTTTTCTAGTGTAGCAACAATAAGGATAACATCAATACTTGATCCGGTAAAAAGATGTATAAAGCTATTTGATAACATAAAAAATGTAATCAAGTTTTATTGTATTTATTGTTCCAAATGGCTGGATTAAAGTTTTTACCCATTGAAAAGCCGTAAAATAAAACAACGGAAGCGATCGCTTTAAAATTAAAAAACAAAAGCATCCAGTAGGTTGAAACACTTGGAGATTTAGTAAACATTGTCATGGGCATTATTTCAGTAGTTATAAAACTAAGTGCCAATATTAAAAGAAGCAGTGTCCATATATTTTTAAAAGGCCACATCTTCAATTTTCTTAGAGGATGCAAATCGTTTCCCCATTTATGAACTAAATAATAAAAATCATTTCCTAAGGGTGCAAATAGTAATGGGTCATCTGCTTTTTCTAAACGAAATAAAACAGAGGGTGCCATTATTTTAAAACCACTGAGTTTTGTATTATGAATTTTTTCTAGATATTTAATGTCTATATGAGCAGAATCTGGAAGATTATTTTTAAAATATTTGAGATCCAAAAAACGTAACCTATAGTCAATAGCTACTTTTTTTATTTGTTTTATGTGATATATTTTTTTTGGGTCTAAAAGATCAATACTAAAGGCATTTATTAATTTAATTTCGAAAGAAGAATATAGGTTTTTTAATGCCTTTTCTTGTTCTTCAAACGATAAGTCACAGGCTTTAGTTTTGTCTAAAACCATTTTTAAGTTTGTTCTTTGGAGTATATTTAATTTCATAAATCGATTTCATCTGTAACAAAAATACTAAATAGTAGCATACAAAAGACTTATTATCAATAAGTAATTAGCGTAATTTCGAATCAAATTCTTGTTCGAAATTTTTCTGTAATTCTTTCATAACCTTATCCACCTGTTTATCTGTTAATGTCTTGTTTTTATCTTGGAAGGTAAAACTTAATCCGTATGATTTCTTACCCTTATCAAGGGTTTTACCTTCAAATACATCAAATAAGCGAACTTCTTTTAAGATTTTTTTATTAGTATTTAAAGCTACTTTTTGTAAATCTTCAAATGATATACTTTCATCAAGTAGCAATGCAAAATCTCTTTTAACAATTGGATATTTAGCAACTTCTTCATAAGTCAAAGTATTTGTATAAGCACGATCAACAATCACATCCCAATTAAGTTCTGCTAAATACACATTTTGACTAATACCAAACTTTTTATTTAATGATTTTGAAACTAGTCCATAGGTGCCTAAATTCTTTTTTTGATGGATTATGTTAAAAGCTTCCTCAAAATGAGGATGTTGGGTTACTTGCCATATAATACCTGAAAGTCCTAGGCTTTCTAACAAATCATTGAGCACTCCTTTTCCATAAAAATAATTTGAAGGTGAGCTTGAATTCTCCCAATGTGATTCTATAACAGATCCAACTGTACTAATAATTAGACGCTTAGATTCTATAAACGAATCTTTCTTTTTTCCATAGATAGTTCCAAATTCAAAAATTTTTAGATTTTTATTTTGCCTATTTAAATTAAAAGAGATCACCTCTAAAGCATTAAAAATAAGTGATTGTCTCATATTCGATAAATCATTCCCTAAAGAATTTACTAGGGTAACTGGAGAATAAAAATCAGCAGTATAACCTGGAGAGGTTAAGGAATTGTTTATAGTTTCCATGAAGCCATTACCAGTTAATTTATTTGCAACAGCAGCTTCTAATTTATGTGAATCATTCCACTTATAGGGAGGTTTCGCCTCATATTGCAGGGGTTTTTCTTTAAGATTATTATAGCCATAAACACGTAATATTTCTTCAATTACATCAGCAGGTCTAGTAACATCAACTCGATAATGAGGGATAGTAATTCCAATCCCAGAATCTGAAACATTATTTATCTTAATTTCAAGGGCATTTAAAATTATATTTAAATCTTTTTCTTTTATGGATTCTCCTATCGTACGTTTAATCGTTTCGTAGCTTAAAAATATTTGAGAATTTTCCTTAAGCTGCTTAGTAAAAGATTGCAGGTCTGAAGTTATAATACCCCCAGATAGATTTTTAATTAAATTAGCTGCTCTTTTTAATGCGACCATACACATTTCAGGATCAATACCTCTTTCAAATCTAAAAGATGCATCTGTATTTAAGCCATGACGTTTTGAGGTCTTTCGGACACTAATGGGATCAAAATAAGCACTTTCCAAGAAAATAGATGTTGTAGTATCTGTCACTCCAGAATCTAATCCACCAAAAACACCCGCTATACAAAGTGGTTTTATGGTATCACAAATCATGAGATCTTCTTTGTCTAAGATTATTTCAATACCATCTAAGGTCTTAAATAGAGTTTTGTCGGGACATGTTTTTACAACAATTTCATTAGAAATTTTAGCGGCATCAAATGCATGTAAAGGTTGCCCAAGTTCATGTAAAACATAATTTGTAGCATCGATCACATTATTTTTTGGTCCAATACCAATAGCTTTTAATCTATTTTGGAGCCAAGCAGGTGATGGCGCTACTTTTATTCCAGAAATTGTCAGGCCATAATATTGAGAACACTTTTTTGAGTCTTTAATATTAATTTTAATCAGATTGCTATTATTTTCTTCATGGAAACTTGAAGTTTCAGGGAAATTCCATTCAAACGGTATTTCTTTTAACATGCAAATTGCTTTCAGATCACGTGCTACTCCCATATGACTCATTGCGTCAGCTCGGTTAGGCGTTAATCCAATCTCAAAAACAATATCTTCCTCTACGTCAAATAAACTAGCTGCTGGAGAACCAGGATAATTACTTTCATCTAATACCATGATGCCATCATGACTTTCTCCAAGACCTAATTCATCTTCTGCACAAATCATACCCATACTTACTTCACCTCTTATTTTGCTTTTATTGATAGTCAATTCTTTACTATCTTTCATATGTAATACACTTCCTACTGTAGCCACTAAGACCTTTTGTCCCTTGGCTACGTTAGGTGCTCCACAAACAATAGGGACTATGTAATCATTTCCAAGATTAACTTTAGTAATTTTTAATCGGTCTGCATTTGGATGTTGCTCACAGGAAATCACTTCTCCTACAAGAACACCTCTTAAACCTCCTTTAATACTTTCAAAGGCATTTGTTCCTTCAACTTCAAGTCCTAAATCGGTTAATAGTTCTGAGATTTTATCGATGGAAAGGTCTGTCTTAATAAACTGTTGCAACCAATTGTATGATATTTTCAAGGAGTATTTTTTTCTAATTAGAAATACAAATATAAGAATCTCTCTGTCCTTTTTAACTTATGAAATTCCAAATATTAGAATCAATTTTTAGGGATGAAAGAGTACGTTTAATAACCTGATGTTCGAGTCCTATAAAATTAGGGTCTTTTTTTATTATTTGTTGCGCAGTGTCTCGTGCGACTTTAAGGAGAGAACTATCTTTTATTACATCTGCTATTTTAAGCTCTAAAACACCACTTTGTTGAGTACCCATTAGATTTCCAGGTCCGCGTAAGCGCAAGTCTACTTCAGCTATTTCAAAGCCATCATTAGTTTTTACCATTGTTTGTAGTCTTGTTTTCCCCTCTTCTGAAAGTTTAGACCCGCTCATTAAAATACAATAACTTTGATCAGATCCTCGTCCAACTCTACCACGAAGTTGATGAAGTTGTGAAAGTCCAAATCGCTCAGCACTTTCAATAACCATAACCGAGGCATTGGAAACATTTACGCCAACCTCAATTACTGTTGTTGCAATCATTATTTGTGTTTTTCCTTTTACAAAACGCTCCATTTCATAGGCCTTGTCACTAGATTTCATTTTTCCATGAACAATACTAATTTGATACTCAGGTTTAGGAAAATCTCTACTAATACTTTGGTAACCATCCATTAAATCTTTATAATCTAATGTTTCGGATTCCTGAATTAATGGATATACAATATAAACTTGTCTACCAAGTTTAATTTGTTCTTTAATAAAAGCAAAAATATTGAGGCGATTATTGTCAAATCGATGTAATGTTTTTATTGGCTTTCTCCCAGGCGGAAGACTTTCAATAACTGAGCTATCTAAATCTCCATAAATACTCATTGCTAATGTTCTTGGAATTGGAGTTGCTGTCATGACAAGTACATGAGGTGGGATTTTATTTTTATGCCATAGTTTTGCGCGTTGGGCTACTCCAAAACGATGTTGTTCATCTATTATGGCTAGACCTAAATTTTTAAACTGTACTTTTTCTTCAAAAATTGCATGGGTACCAATTAAAATTGCTAAACTCCCTTTTTCTAATTCTTCATGAATCACAATTCTTTCTTTTTTTGTACTACTCCCAGTAAGCAAAGCACATTGAACATTTGTTCCTTTTAAAAGTGTGCTTAGAGATTGAAAATGTTGTTGCGCTAGTATTTCAGTGGGTGCAACTAAACTAGCTTGAAAATCATTGTCTATCGCTATAAGCATTGAAAGTAAGGCCACAATTGTTTTTCCAGAGCCGACATCCCCCTGAAGTAGTCGATTCATTTGACGTCCAGATCCAAGATCAGTTCTTATTTCTTTTATGACCCTTTTTTGAGCCGCAGTAAGAGTAAAGGGTAAGTGATTTTTAAAGAAATCTTTAAACACAGGTCCTACTTCTGCAAAGGAATGACCTTTAATTTTTTGTTTTCGTTGATGGTTTTTTAAAATCAATTGTAATTGCATATAAAAAAACTCCTCGAATTTAAGGCGAGCTTGAGCTCTTGCTAATGTGTTCTGATTATCTGGATAGTGTACTTGATGTAGAGCTTCTTTTTTTGAAATTAATTTAAAATGATTGAGTAAATAGGGGGGCAGAGTTTCCGATAAATCAGGCTCCTTCTCTATTAGGTTAGCAACTAGTTTTTGGACTACTCGTTGTGAAACTCCCTTGTTGATTAATTTTTCTGTAGATCTGTAGATAGGGAAAAATACTGCTTTAAGACCTTGCTTGAAAACACTTTCAAGTTCCATTTCTGGATGAGGCATGCTCGCTTGTCCATTAAACCAGTTGATGCGTCCAAAAATTACATAAGGTTGATTGATTTTCAGTCCTTCTTTTATCCATTGATAGCCACGAAACCATACAAGTTGCATGTTGCCAGTTTCGTCTTGAAAGTTAGCAACCATTCGTTTTCCTCGTTTTTGTTTTATAAAGTCAACAGAGGTTACAATTCCTTTAATTTGAAACTCTGAACTAGTATTAGGAAGTTGATTAATGGGATAGAATTTACTTCGATCAATATATCGATTTGGAAAAAAATGAAGAAGGTCTTGATATGTTTGGATATTAAGCTCTTCTTTAAGTAAACGAGATCGTTCAGGGCCTACTCCCTTAAGGTATTCAATTGCGGTGTGCATGACATCCATAAATCGGAAAACTTGATGCTAATTTTTAAGATAGTCTAATGCTAGGTTGGAAAGTGTTTTTACTCCCAATTTCATTGATGAATCATCAATAATAAATGAAGGAGTATGGTGCGAAGGAGCATCACTTTCTTTTATATCGAGTGGCGTGCCTCCTAAAAAGAAAAAAAAACCAGGAATTTCATTTTGAAAATACGAAAAATCTTCTGCCAATGTGAGGGCATCCATAAGATTTACATTAGCTTTTCCTGCAGATCTTTCAAGAGTTGGTAGCATTTGTTCGGTAAGTGCTAAATTATTAAATGTAACATCTGCCCCGTCTTGAATATCTAATGTAGCTTCCGCTCTGAAAGCTTTTGCAATTGAGGGGATCATTTCATTCATTCGTTTACGAATTAATACCTTCATTTCTTTATCTAACGTACGAATGGTACCTACCATTTCTGAATGTTCGGGAATAATATTAAAGCGAATTCCAGAATGAATAGAGCCTATGGTAATTACAGCCCCTTCTTTTGTTAATTCAGATTCACGACTTATTAATGTTTGTAGACCATTGATAATTTGTGCACTAACAACAATAGGATCAATACTTTTCCATGGAGTTGAGCCGTGAGCTTGTTTTCCTTTAACATTTATAACAAAACGTTGAGAGGATGCTAACATTCCCCCTGGTTTATAAGTTATTTTACCTACATGTGATCCTGATCTAATATGCAGTCCAAAAATAGCATCTACTTTTGGGTTTTCTAAAACTCCTTCTTTTACCATTAACCTAGCTCCACCCTCTTCTCCAGGAGGTGGGCCTTCTTCTGCAGGCTGAAAAATAAGTTTTATTGTTCCAGCAAAATCCTTGTTTTGAGTTAAAACTTTAGCTACACCCATTAAAATTGAAACGTGTGCATCATGACCACATGCATGCATGACGCCTGTTTTTTTTCCATTAAAAGTCGATACGACCTCTGACTTAAAAGGTAAATTATTTCTTTCTGTAACAGGGAGCGCATCCATATCCGCTCGGAGTGCTACTACTTTTCCAGGACGATTTCCTTTAATAATACCGACCACGCCAGTGTGTGCGACTCCAGTCAGAACCTCAACGCCTAGTGATTTTAGATGTGAGGTAATATATTCAGCTGTTTTAAACTCTCTGTTAGAGAGTTCTGGGTTTTGATGGAGATGATGCCTCCATTCAATTAACTTTGGTTCTAAATTATCAAAGTCAGCATCGTTTATTTGTCCATTAATGCTATTTATTGCTATTAATAATGCAATAGAGTTGAAGAGTGATGAATTTTTCAATTTTTTTTTTAAATATAGATGTTTATAATTAATTTATTGAAAGGAATAACAAAATAAGGAAATACCTACTTTTAAAGTCTCTATGAAAAATAAAAATACTAAATATATTGATGCCTTAAATGAAGCCCAACGTGGCCCTGTTTTACACAAAGAAGGACCACTAATTGTTATTGCAGGTGCAGGTTCTGGAAAAACAAGAGTTCTTATCTACCGAATTGCACATTTGATGGCTTCCGGAGTAGACTCCTTCTCTATTTTAGCTTTGACATTTACAAATAAAGCGGCCCGAGAAATGAAAGCAAGAATTGGAGACCTTGTGGGGGAAGGAGAAGCTAAAAATTTATGGATGGGTACTTTTCACTCTGTTTTTGCAAGAATATTAAGACAGGAAGCAGATAAATTAGGATTTCCTTCAAATTTCACAATTTATGACACTCAGGATTCTGACCGTTTAATTTCAGCCATTATAAAAGAATTAGGTTTAGAAAAAGACATTTACAAATACAAGCAGGTTCGAAGCCGAATATCGGCTTTTAAAAATAGTCTAATCACCGTAAAGGCATACTTTAATGACGGAGATTTACAAGAAGCAGATGCTATGTCTAGACGCCCTAAAATGGGTATGATTTACAAAGAATACGTCGAAAGATGCTTTAAAGCAGGTGCCATGGATTTTGACGATTTATTACTTCGAACAAATGAATTATTAAATCGTTATCCAGAAGTTTTAGCCAAATACCAAGATCGCTTCCGTTATATATTGGTGGATGAGTATCAAGATACTAATCATTCTCAATATTTAATAGTAAGAGCTTTATCGGACCGTTATCAAAACATATGTGTGGTTGGAGATGATGCGCAAAGTATCTATGCTTTTAGAGGTGCAAACATCAATAACATTCTTAATTTTCAGAAAGATTATGATGATGTTGCACTTTATCGTTTAGAACAAAATTATCGATCTACTAAAACAATTGTAAATGCTGCAAATTCTATTATCAGTCACAATCAAACTAAAATAGATAAAGTTGTTTGGACTTCAAACTCCCAAGGAGAGTCTATCCAGATAAATCGACTTGCAACAGATTCAGAGGAAGGAAGGCATGTCTCCGCATCTATTTTTGATTTAAAAATGCAAGAACAACGAAAAAATACAGATTTTGCTATTTTATATAGAACAAACGCCCAGTCAAGAGCTATGGAAGACGCTCTAAGAAAAAGAGATATTCCATACCGAATTTACGGTGGTCTTTCATTTTATCAACGAAAGGAAATTAAAGATGTATTAGCTTATTTAAGAATTGTAGTTAACCCTAAAGATGAAGAAAGCCTAAAGAGAGTCATTAATTACCCTTCTAGAGGAATAGGACAGACGACTATTGATAAATTAGTAGTGGCATCTAAAGAAAATGATTTAACCCTTTTTGAAACCGTATCACGTGCCAAAGAATTAAATATTTCAGTAAATGCAGGAACACTTTTAAAGTTAACGAATTTCACTACCTTAATTCAACGATTTCATATTGAAAATGAGAACTTAAATGCATTTGAGATTACCGATTTGATTACTAAGAAAATTGGATTGGTTCAAGAGCTTAAAAAAGATGCTACCCCCGAGGGTATTGCACGAATAGAAAATATTGAAGAACTATTAAATGGAATTCGAGATTTTACTGAAGGACAAGAAGAGTTAGCAGACGCAAAAGGAAGTTTAACTGAATTTTTAGAGGATGTTGCCTTGGCTACGGACTTAGACAAAGATGATGACCCTAATAGCGATAGGGTTGCTTTAATGACAATTCATCTTGCAAAGGGATTAGAGTTCCCCTATGTATTTATTGTAGGATTAGAAGAGGACTTATTTCCTTCTGCAATGAGTTTAAATACACGATCAGAATTAGAAGAAGAACGACGCTTATTTTATGTAGCCTTAACACGAGCAGAAGAACGTGTTTTTATTTCCTATTCCTTATCTAGGTATAGGTGGGGAAAATTAATAGATGCTGAGCCCAGTCGTTTCATTGAAGAAATTGAAAGTCAGTATGTAAATCATATTATTCCAAAAGACACATACAATTACAAACCACTAATTAATACATCTATTTTCGGAGAACCTACTCAATTTAATTCTACTAAGAAACAAGTTAAGACTTCAGTTAACTTAAATACAGCACCCACAATTACTCAGTTAAAAAAATTACGCAAAATTGAGCATAATTTAGCTGAAGTATCTTTGGGGAAGATTACCCTATTAGAAGGTATGGAGGTAGAGCACACAAGATTTGGTAAGGGTATAGTTCAAAACATAGAAGGCGAAGGAGCTGATAAAAAAGCTGCCATTGCCTTCAAAGGATTTGGAGTTAAAAATCTTCTTCTGCGATTTGCTAAACTTAGTGTTAAGTCGTAATCGCTTAACTGAAAATCAGATATTCTAAAATTATTTTAGATTTTTATTTACTTTAAAATAGAACATAAAAAAAGGCTATAATATAAATATAGCCTTTTAAATATGTGTCTAATATTTTTATTTTGCAGCTTCCATTCCTTGTTCTAGCATGCTATAAAACTGATCTAATTTAGGAAGTACGATAATCCTTGTGCGTCTGTTTTTAGCTCTGTTTGAAGAAGTATCATTGTCGGCAACAGGAACATAGTAACTTCTACCTGCAGCAGTCATACGCGCAGGAGCAACACCAAAGTCTTTTTCAAGTATACGAACAACTGCAGTTGCTCTTTTAACAGAGAGATCCCAGTTATCAACAATACCGTCTGCTTTAATTGGCACGTTATCAGAATGGCCTTCTACCATAAACTCAAGCTCTGGTTTATTGTTAACAACGGTTGCAACTTTTCCAAGTACTTCTTTAGCGCGAGAAGTTACAGTATAGCTTCCACTTCTGAATAAAAGTTTATCTGAAATTGAAACATAAACAACTCCTTTTTCAACATTAATTTCAATATCTTCATCGCTCATATTACCTAAAACTCCTTTAAGACTAGTAACTAATGCAAGAGTTACCGAATCTTTTTTGGTAACTGCATCTTGCATGCGCTGAATGCGAACATCTTTTTCTTTCATACTTTCAAGAGACATTTCAAGATTTTCAGCGCCTTTTTGTGAAAGGGTAGTAAGATTTCCAATGTTACTAATTAAGTCTTGGTTATTGGCGGTCAAAAATTTATTTTGTTCTTGTAAAGATTTTAATGTTACCATTGCAGCTTCTTTTTCCTCATCACAAGAGTTTAGTTTAACTGTAGCAGAATCTAGTAGATTTTTTGTGTTTTGTTGTAATTCTTCAAGTTCTGTGAATTTTTTTTGTGATACACAAGATGATAATAATATCCCTGAGATCATTAAAGCGATTGCTTTCTTCATAATATAATTAAATTTAAATTTTTATATAATACAAATTAAATGAAAATATTCTATTCTCTATTCAAATCCTTAAAAATTAATTCTTTCTCCTTAATAAATGATAATATGATATTCCTTGTGTAAAAGTAATTTTCTTTTTTTATGGATCTGTTAGATTTTGCCTTTATAAATTTAAATTTACTATAAAACTCAAAATGAGCCTTAATAATTGCTAACGAAGAATTGAACTTTAAATTAAACAAATAATAAATACCAATTATACCATCCCAACATAATCTCCTAAAAATTCGCCAAGCAAATTTTTCAGGTGGCAAATTTTTTGTTAGCATCCAGAGTGAATTTCTGTGGTTTAGAAAAACCTTACGGGGAGAGGTTCCTAGCGTTGCACCTCCCACATGGTATACTTTAGAAGCACCTAATGCCATTGTTTTGAATCCTGCATTAAAAACTCGCCAGCATAAATCTATTTCTTCTTGGTGTGCGAAAAAGGAATCATCAAATCCATTTTGACTCCAAAATAGTTTACTGCGAATAAAGAAACAGGCGCCACTTGCCCAAAAAACTTCTTTTGGTAAATCATATTGTCCATTATCTTTTTCAATATTTGAATGAATTCTTCCTCTACAAAAAGGAAATCCATTAGCATCAATATAGCCACCTGCTGCACCAGCATATTCAAAATGTGTAGGCTTGTTGTAGTCTAATATATGTGGTTGTAAAATTCCGGTATCTGAATTTGAGTTAAAATGATTAAGCAAAGGAGGAAGCCAGTTTTTAGTAACTAAAACATCTGAATTAAGTAAACAATATATTTCGGCTTTCACTTCCTTTAACCCCTTGTTATAACCACTTGCATAGCCAAAGTTTTGAGATAAAGCAATACATTGAATACTAGGATGATTCATTTTAATCCACGGCACAGATCCATCAGTAGAGGCATTATCTATGATAACTACATGCGCTTCAGGACTATAATCAACAACATTAGGTAAAAATTTTTCCAGTAATTTAATCCCATTATAATTAAGTATAACTACTGCTAATGAATTCATGAGACGGACATATGATTTGGCAAGTCTTTTAAAAAACTATATTGTTTGTTTTTATAGTCCATTTGACAAAAGTAATGATCAAAACCGTTTGTTACCATTAAAAATCTGCTCTTTAGAGAAAGGTTATATCGTGCAATTTGGTCAAATGTTTCTTGAGTAATTGAAATAGAAGGGGCTTTACATTCAACAAGAATGTGATTTTCTCCTTTTAGATTTAAGACTACTACATCAAAACGTTTTTTAGTTTCATATACCTTAATTTCCTTTTCAATTAAAATCCAAGAAGCTGGATATCCTTTGGTTTCAATAAGAAAATTTACACAATGAACACGAACCCATTCTTCTTTAGTACACATCAACCATTTTTTGCGAACACGATCAAAAATATAGGATTTATTTTCCTTATTTTTGATTATCACATTATAGTTGGGAAAATTAAGTTTTTCCATGTTGTAAAAATGCAATAAATTTTTAAGATGAAAGAGTTCTATACGCTACTTTCCAAGATTGAAAAAAACCAGTTCTCTCCATTTTATTTATTGGCAGGGACTGAAGGGTATTTTATTGACGCAATTACAGATGCACTAATTAGCAGGCTGGTTAAAGAGGACTCTAAAGATTTTGATTGTACTTATTTTTATGGAAAAGAGATAGTACCCTCTGACATTATTGAGACGGCTAAACGATATCCTATGATTGCGAAATACAATGTTGTGATAATTAAAGAAGCACAATTTATAAGGAAAGAACTCTTAGATGAATTGATTTCTTATTTGGAAAATCCAATGCCCCACAGTATTGTTATTTTAAATTACAAAAATAAAGTCTTTAATAAAACCAGGAAGTTTTATAAAGCAGCACTCAAAATAGGAGAAGTTTTATTAGTGAAACCTCTATACGATAATCAATTAGTTCCATGGGTTACGAATCAAGCTGATCAATTAAATCTTTCGATTGATCCCAAAGCTGCGGTAATGTTATCTCAATTCATTGGGGCCGATCTAAGCACCCTTAATAATGAATTGATTAAACTTAAGCTTGTTGTAAATGATGGAGAAGTCATTACTGATGAACACATAGAAGCTCATGTTGGAATTAGTAAAGAGTTTAATAATTTTGAATTTCAAAAAGCCATTGGAATAGGAAAATTCTCAAAAGCTTTTCAAATTATTCAATATTTTTATAGAAACCCAAAAAATAATCCACTTACATTAACACTTTCAACATTATATAGTTTTTTTCAGAAGCTTCTTATTATTAAGGGATTAAAAAATCAGTCTAATGTAGCATCTGTAATAGCTGTAAATCCTTATTTTGTAAGTGATTATAAAGCTGCTGCGAGTCGATTAACTATGCGACAGATAACAATGGGGTTGAAGCATATATTAGAAGCTGATTTAAAAAGTAAAGGAATTGAAGGTGTAAATAATGATTCAAAAAGCATTTTAGAAGAATTACTTATTAAGCTTTTCACGCTCTAGTTATGATGGGAATTTTGTTGGATTAGCTTCATGCATTATGGCATATACTGCTTCAAAAATATCATCTTCAGAAGGTTTTGAAAAATAATCGCCATCACCACCATAAGCTGGACGATGTGCTTTTGCTGATAAAAGTTTAGGAGCACTATCTAATAACGAGTAAACATTTTGTTTTTCGATAAGTTGCTGTAATATATATGAAGAAGCACCTCCAGGAACATCTTCGTCAACAATCAAGAGACGGTTAGTTTTTAAAATACTATCTCGTATATCTTCACTTAAATCAAAAGGGATTAAGCTTTGAAGATCAATAACTTCTATATGGATTCCAACCTGTTCTAACTGTTTTGAAGTTGCTTCCACAATTCTGAGGGTAGAACCATAAGAAATTACGGTAACATCATTTCCTTCAATTAGAACCTCAATTTTCCCTAAAGCTATTGTAAATTCACCAAGATTTGAGGGAATAGTTTCTTTAACACCATAGCCATTTAGAGATTCAACAACAATGGCGGGTTGGTCAATTTGAAGTAAAGTATTATAAAAACCTGCAGCTTGGGTCATGTTTCTAGGAACTAGAATATGTATACCACGCAGTAAATGAATCATACCTCCCATTGGTGATCCAGAATGCCAAATTCCCTCTAACCGATGTCCTCTAGTTCTAATTATTAATGGAGCAATTTGTTTTCCAATAGTGCGATAATTCATTGAAGCTAAGTCATCACTTAAAATTTGAATACAATATAAAATATAATCCAAATATTGAATTTCAGCTATAGGTCTTAGACCTCTTAATGCTAATCCAATTCCTTGACCAGCTATTGTAACTTCTCTTATACCTGTATCGAAAATTCTTAATTCTCCAAATTTTGTTTGAAGTCCTTCTAATCCATGATTTACATCTCCAATTTTCCCTACATCCTCACCAAAAATTAAAAGGTTATCATGTTTTTTGAGAAGTAATTCAAAATTATCTCTAATTATAACACGACCATCAACAAGTTGACTATTATCGTTATATATAGCTGGGACAGTTTTAAAAGCTAATAACTCTTTTTTTGAAACAGTATATAAATGTGACGAAATCCGATCGCTTACAAAGGAAGTAAGTTTTACCAACCAATTTATGAACTCATTTACTTGAGCATCGGGATATTTTACTAGAATCATTTTAATTTGTCTTCCAGCTGAGATAATATCTTTATATCCTAGGTCAATCACTTTATCTAAATTAGAGAATATAACCTGCAACTTTGTGTCATTGTGTGTTTGTGTTTTTAACACATTTAAAAAAGAAAGTAATTGTTCTTTCTCTTTTATAATCGGTGCTTTGTATGCATTCCATGCATTTTTTCGAGAGACTTTTACACTTTTCTTTGCGTCATTTTCAATTTGAACTAACTCACTTTCTTTTGCTATACCTTCTGCAATCATCCAAGCACGCATTATATCATTACAGTCGTGTTTTTTTTCCCAATTAAGACGTTCTTTCGATTTATATCGTTCATGAGAACCAGAAGAAGAATGTCCAAGGGGCTGTGTTAGTTCAGTTACATGAACCAGCACAGGTACATGATCTTGACGCGCTATTTTTGAAGCAAATTGATACGCATCTATTAATGCTAAATAATCCCATCCTTTTACAGTAATTATTTCAAATCCAGCAGCAGCATCGGTCCGCTGAAATCCTTTAAGGGCCTCTGAAATACTTTCTTTAACTGTTTGATCTTTATTTGATACGGAGATGCCATATTCATCATCCCAAACGCTTATAACCATAGGTACTTGCATCACACCTGCTGCATTAAGTGTTTCAAAAAACATACCTTCACTAGTACTTGCATTCCCAATAGTTCCCCAAGCAATTTCATTTCCGTTTTTGGAAAACAAATCATCATTGTGGGTCTTGAGATTTCGGTACACTTTTGAGGCTTGTGCTAACCCTAAAAGGCGGGGCATTTGGGATCCAGTGGGAGAGATATCACCACTATGATTTTTTTGATCGATTACCCTTAGCCAGTTCCCCTTACTATCTCTACTTGCGGTAACAAAATGTCCTCCCATTTGTCTACCACCAGACATGGGTTCACGTTCAATATCTAAATCAGCATATAGAGCTGCAAAAACATTATCAACTGTAAGAAGTCCTTGAGCAAATAAAAGTGTTTGATCTCTATAGTAACCTGACCTAAAATCTCCTTTCTTAAAGAAATGGTTCATCGCAAGTTGAGGTAATTCTTTACCATCTCCAAAAATTCCAAATTTACCTTTTCCAGAAAACACTTCTCGTCTTCCTAGATAACTACATTCTCTACTTAAAATAGCAATTTTGTAATCTTCTAACACCTGTTTTTTGAAGGCAGTAAAATTAATTTTACGATCTTCTTCTTGTTTCTGAATCCTCATATTGTAGGGCAAAATTACAAAAAATTAAGTAGTACTTAAACTCGAGAGAATGTTGGTTTTTATTTAAGATGATAAGCACTTAGTTTAAAACCATTTACGGGTAAACAAACTGGTTAGTGTACTAAAACTCGGATCTAAATTGAAACGGATTTTGGCAGCAAATTTTGGTTGTATGAATTCAAATCCATTAGACGAAAAAATGGGTAGATATATTTCTAAATAATCAGGACTAAAATTTAATTTAATTCCTGAATCGAAATATGCATTAGTATCTAAATTATAGTTTTTTAATACTCCTACATCTCCATATAATTCTATCCATTTCCAAACTCCCATAGAAATGTTTAGGGAAGCCATAAAGTCATTAGCAGTTGATTGTGCAAAGATTGATTTAAACCCACCTTCTGCGGGAATAAATTGCTGACTATAAATCCCAGCAGTTTCAGAGCGTCCTAAATATCTATATAGAAAAAGATAGTCTGTAGGACGATTTAAATTAAAATCAAAGAATTGATTTTCTAATGCGTTGTGCCATAAAAATTTTCCTACAAATAATCTTGCACTTATTTGTCTTCCGCTTGGAAACAGTTTACGAACTTCTCCAGTAAATTGAATTTTACTAAAAGTATTGGATAGTTCTATGTTTGTATGTGTACTAAAATAATCAATGGTATTATTTCTAGTTAGAATATGACGTAAATTAAGAATACTATAATCAGGGTTAGAAATAACATTAGGAGATTTTTCCCTAAACACATTATACCATGCCAATAGAAGGTACTGTCTTTTATTGTCTCTAATATTTTTTGGCCTAAAAGACCAAGTTATAGAGGGGATTAATACAGAGTAACGGTAATTAGAATCGTAATGAAAACTACTGCCAGAAACCCTAAAACGAGTAAGGTAATTTTTACTTTCTGCTTTGAAGAGCTTATAATCTACTTTAAAAAAGCCAACAATATCTTTTTCAATAAAAGAGTATTGTGGATGAAAATCAAATTCAAAAGCTCTATTTTTAATACGACTATTATAAAAACGAATTCCCGAAGTGATTCCATCATAAATATTAAAGTCAAAGACGGGATGAAACAAAATCTGCTCCCTTTTTAGATTTTCAGAATCTTTAATTAAGGTGAATTTTAAAGGTTTTATACCCAATGGAGTATTGATTGGTCTCCAGTTATTTGATTTAATCCCTTCTGGGAAATTAATATTAGGATTTATTGCGACGAAATCTGCTTTTTTTTGCTCCCAAGTTATTATTGTGTCACTTTTTCCTAATGTTACCCATTGTTCCTTGATTATTTTATCATCTTTTATTAAGCCAATTAAAACAGGTATTTTTCGTTGATCTCTACTAATTACGCTAAAACGAATAGAATCATTTAATTTTTCAAGGCCACTGATTTTAATATCAAAAGATTTTCTTTTCCCTAAATAATCTTTCAAAAACCAATCGATGTTTTGATCACCACTTCTTAGTAATTCTTCAAAATCTATTGATCCACTTGAAGATAAATATGTTTTAATAATTTCTGGTAGCCAATTTGATTGTTGAGAAGTTTCAATATATCGTAATCCAACACCTACATGGTTTGGACTTCCTATTTTTTCATTAAACCTACTAAGCCTATCTTTTGATAGTTTGTCTGTTTGATGAATATTTGAATGCTCCACAAACTCATAAATAAATTCATATGCATCGTTAAACTTTATTTTGGAAGCACTATAGTTTTTAAGAAGTTTAAAATTTAATATTTTGAAATCAGCAAGACTTCCTAACATTTTTTCATCTGGATAAAATTCTTCAATATATTTTATCATGGCATAGGTTTGAATTCCACCAATTATCCAGTGATATTTTCGTTTGTCAATAAGTAAATTTCGATTTAGATACCTTCCGAAATATGCTTTTAAAAATTTAATCTCATAAAAAAAAGTGTCTGAAAAAAACTTAATATTAATGTTCTTGTTCTTGGATATTTTAACTGTTGTTTGTAATTGATTTAAACCATAAAAAGGGTTTTTATCATAACTTGATTTTAAAATCATCACCTTTTTGTTTGGAAATGGAGTAAATATGGTATCAGCATATTGAATAATTCGTTCTAAGGTGTTTTTTAAATTAATTGCATTTTTATCTGGAGGCAGTAAATCGGTAATAACTTCTTTACCGTTTTCTAGTTTAATCGTTGTGAAATAATTGGTAGTGTCAAAAACAAAATCGGCTTGTATTCTTCTGTTATCAACGAAAATACTGTGTTTATTAACACCATCAACTGTAGTTTCTGTTTCCAATAAGTTGCTATTTAAAAAATAGTTTTTGGGGTAGTGCCAGGTAATTACATAGTTTGCTGGGTTTCCACTGAAATCATTCAAATCTAAATTACTAGTTAATAACCAAGAACCTTTTATAAACGGTGCAACTGAAATGTTCCAATGGTTTAAATACACTCGTCCATTATCATTAATACCCATACCTGTGAACTTACTGTCTGGAATTTTTATTACATATGAAAGTAAGAGGGTAGTGGTTTCGCCTGGTTCTAGAAATTTAGGTAAAACAACTTTAATGATATCAGGTTGTTTTTCAATTAGATTCCATTCTAATGAATAATCAATTCCTTTAATAGTGTCAATCTGGGTGAATCCTAATTTACTTTTAGATGATAAATAAAATTTTCTATTAAAATCTTCCGAAAATCTTTTGGCTAGTGGTGTTTTAGTATCTCTATAGGCATTAATCCAATTCTGTAAATAAAGAATGTTAGTTCTTTCTTTACCTGGATTTGTAAAATTTATTTGTTGACTTATTTCAATACTTTTCTGTTCAATATTTAAAGTTGCATCAATTGAATAGCCTATTTCTTGAGCCCCTATGTTTGTTGCCAAAAATCCTAGTACAAATAGCCAACTAAAAATATTATTAGAAACAAGTAATTTTATCATTAAAAATTAGGTTTAAAATTATTGTTACTATAAAAACGATCTAAACAAGCCATAACTTCTTCAGCACTATCGACTATCTCAAGTAGCTCAATATCTTTTGGGCTAATATTTTTTTCATTCAATAAAGTGTTTTTTAACCAATAAACTAAACCTCTCCAATACATTGTCCCAACAAGTATAATTGGAAATTTAGCCACTTTAGAAGTCTGAATTAGTGTAAAAGCTTCAAATAATTCATCTAAAGTACCAACTCCTCCTGGCATGACAACAAAACCCTGAGCGTATTTCACAAACATAACTTTACGAACAAAAAAGTAATGGAAATCAATTAATTTATCTTGATCAATATAAGGATTACTATATTGTTCAAATGGAAGATTAATGTTTAGTCCAACGGAAGCACCCCCACCTTTCTGAGCACCTCTATTCGCTGCTTCCATGATTCCAGGACCGCCACCACTAATTATACCATAGCCAGATTTACTTATTGCTTCAGCTATGTCTACTGTTAATTTATATGTAGGATGATCTTCTGGGGTACGAGCAGATCCAAATATCGAAATACAAGGTCCTATAGCACTTAATTTCTCATAACCTTCAACGAACTCACTCATTATTTTGAAAAGTGCCCAGGAATCATTTGTTTTTATTTTATTCCAGTTTTTATTTTGATTTGTTTTCATAATAAAGAAGGTTTTAGGTGTTGTTGAAATTCTTTCTCAAGGAAAATTGCGGTATGGCTTTTTGAGTTTTCGATTATTTCTTCGGGAGTTCCACAACAAATTAATTCTCCACCATAACGCCCCCCCTCAGGTCCAATGTCAATTATATGATCCACATGCTTGATAACATCTAAATTATGTTCTATAATAAGAACAGTATTTCCTTTTTCTACTAGAACATCTAGTACGTCTAGTAAAACTCTAATATCTTCAAAATGAAGACCAGTAGTAGGTTCATCTAATATATACAAGGTATTTCCCGTATCTTTTTTAGACAATTCACTAGCTAATTTTATACGTTGGGCTTCACCACCAGATAGGGTAGTGGATGATTGCCCTAAGGTAACATATCCTAAACCTACATCTTGAATCATTTTTACTTTTCGATATATTTTAGGAATAGGTTTAAAAAAAGAACAGGCTTCATTTATTGACATGTTTAGAGCATCAGAAATTGATTTTCCTTTGTAACGTATTTCAAGTGTTTCTCTATTAAATCTTTTCCCTTGACAACTTTCACATTCTACATAAACATCAGGTAAAAAGTTCATTTCAATAACTTTCATCCCTCCGCCTCGACATGTTTCACAACGTCCTCCTACTACATTAAAACTAAATCTCCCAGGCTTATATCCTCTAATTTGTGCTTCAGGCGTAAGTGTAAATAAACTTCTAATTTCGCTAAAAACACCACAATATGTAGCTGGATTACTTCTGGGTGTCCTTCCAATGGGACTTTGATTAATATCTACAACTTTATCAATGTACTCTAGGCCTGAAATTTTTTTATATGGAAGTGGAACTTTAACGCCATTGAAAATATGAGCATTTAGAATTGGATATAGGGTCCCGTTGACTAAAGTTGATTTACCACTGCCGGAAACACCAGTAATTCCGATCATTAAACCCAAAGGGAAATCAACAGTTATATTTTTAAGATTATTGCCAGTGCAACCTGATAGAGTTAATTTAGTTCCTTTGCCTGTTCTTCTGTTAACTGGAATTTTTATTTGTAGGGTATTATTGAGATATTTTGAGGTTAAGGTATCTTCTTTTAATATACTATTTGGAGTCCCTTGCGAAATGATTTCACCACCATTTCTTCCGGCAAAAGGACCAATATCAATAAGATGGTCCGCACGAAGCATTATCTCTTTATCGTGTTCTACAACCAGTACAGAATTCCCTAGGTCTTTTAAGGCAATTAGGGAATTAATTAATCTATCATTATCTCTTTGATGAAGTCCTATGCTGGGTTCGTCAAGTATATATAATACCCCTACCAATTGTGAGCCGATTTGTGTAGCTAATCTAATACGCTGTGCCTCTCCACCTGAAAGAGACTTTGATGAGCGATTAAGTTGTAAATATTGTAGACCTACATCTAATAAAAATTGTAATCTAACAAGAATTTCCTTTATAATTTCTGATCCAATTTTCTTTTCGTTTGCACTTAAATTATTAGAAAGATCAGCAATCCATTCATGTAAATCTTTTAGGTCCATTGATACCAAATTGGAAATTGTTTTATTATTTAATTTAAAATGAAGAGCTTCTTTTTTCAAACGTGAACCATTACATGCTACACAATTATAACTATCCATATAGGATGCTGCCCATCTTTTAATACTCGCACTAGCAGCTTCTTTATAAGAAGATTCTAAATAATTTTCCAACCCTTCAAAATCAATTTTATAAGTTCTTGTCAATCCAAGTGAAGTCGAGGGAATTTCAAATTTCTCCTGACTTCCTTTTAAAATGATTTGCATCGCTTTTGGTGGAATCGTTTTAATAGTGTCTGTTAAAGAAAAATCATAACATTTTGCAATTGTTTCTATTTGCCGATAAGTCCAACTATTTTTTTTAGTCCCCATTGGTGTTAAGCCACCTTGTGCTATGGATAAGTTTTCGTCTGGAATAATTTTTTTAAGATTAACTTTATGCTGAACCCCTAAACCTTTACAATCGGGACACATTCCTTTTGGAGAATTAAAAGAAAATGAATTGGGTTCTGGTTTGGGATAAGAAATTCCTGATGTAGAACACATTAAATTACGACTAAAATAGCGTGTTTTATCAGTATTAATGTCCATGATCATTAAAACATCTTTACCATAATGCATTGCAGTAACTAAAGATTCATTTAATCGTTTTAAAAAATTTTCATCTTTTTTGATTTTAAAACGATCAACAACGAGTTCAATATCGTGGGTTTTATACCGATCAACTTTAAGTCCTTGCTTTAAGTCCGTAACGACACCATCAATACGAACTTTTGAAAAACCTTGACGTGACAAAGAATCGAATAACTCTCTATAGTGTCCTTTTCTAGATTTTACGATGGGTGCTAGAAACATAATTTTGCAGTCCATGTAATCTTCAAAAATTAATTTTTGAATTTGTTGATCGGTATAACTAACCATTTTCTTGTTAGAAATATAGCTATATGCTGTTCCTACTCTGGCATAGAGTAGTCGAATATAATCATATAGTTCAGTAATGGTGCCAACTGTTGATCGTGGACTTTTTGAAGTTGTTTTTTGTTCAATAGCAATAACTGGAGAAAGACCATCTATTTTATCCACATCTGGTCGTTCCATAGAACCCAGAAATTGACGTACGTATGCAGAGAAGGTTTCCATATAACGACGTTGTCCCTCTGCATAAATGGTGTCAAAAGCTAAGGAAGACTTACCGCTTCCGGAAAGTCCAGTAATAACGACTAGTTTATCACGTGGAATTGTAACATTTAAGTTCTTTAAATTATGAACTCTAGCTCCTTCAATATTAATGTTATTTTCAGTTTTTTTCATAAGTATAGTTCGCAAAAATAGAACTAATAAAGCTTTTAAACGTTAGTTGAATATAAATTAATATAGATGAACAGCGGTATCATCTCCTCTAGGATCTGCACCTGTAGAAATTTGATTTGATTCTGATATTAAAATAGCATCGACTCTTCCAATAATTCGCGAATACTCTTGAGTAATTTTATAATCTTTTGCTTGAAGGTTTTCAATTAATGAAGTATTAAAGCTATTGGGCTCAAAAACTATTAAATCTGGAAGCCATTGATGATGAAATCGAGGAGCTGTAACTGCTTTTTGGATATCCATTTTAAATTCATAAACATTTAAAAGGGTTTGCAAAACTGAGGTAATAATGGTAGAGCCTCCTGGCGTTCCCAGGATCATGGCTAATTTCCCATTTCGTTCTACTATTGTAGGGGTCATGGCACTCAACATTCGTTTTTGTGGTTCAATTGCGTTTGCTTTTCCGCCTAAAAGTCCAAACATATTTGGAACTCCCGGCTTACTGCTAAAATCATCCATTTCATTATTAAGAAAATAACCACCTTCTTCAACAAATACTTTCGATCCATAACTTCCATTAAGGGTAGTAGTTACTGCTACTGCATTTCCCATTTGATCAACAATAGAGTAGTGGGTAGTTTCTTCACTTTCATCCCAAACTATACTTCCTGGTAAAATATCAGATGACTTAGATGCCTTTTTAAATGAAAAGGAATTCATTCTATTCATTAAGTATTTTTTGGATAAAAGACTATCTGTGGGAATATTAACAAAGTCAGGATCTCCTAAATATAGACTTCTATCTGCATAAGAACGACGTTCTGCCTCTACAATTATCTGAACTGCTTTTTGAGAATTATGAGAATATTGTCCAACATCAAAGGGTTCAATCATTTTCATTATCTGTCCTAAACAAATTCCTCCACTCGAAGGGGGTGCCATAGTATGAATATTTAAATTTTTGTATTTAAAACTTATGGGCTCCCTCCACACTGGCTTATAGGCTTGCATATCTTCATGTGAAATAATACCTCCTGTTTCTTGGACTCTATTAACTAAAGCTTCAGCTACTGGTCCTTTATAAAATCCTTCTTTTCCGTTTTTTGCTATATATTCAAGTGTTTTTGCTAAGGCTTCATTTTTTACAACCGATCCTTCAGTAAATTCTTGAGCATAAAAAGTATTTTCACCATTCATAGCTATAAAATCCTCTTTTTTAGATTTGAAGCTAGAGGCTTGTTTTAGGGTTACCTTATAACCATTTCTGGCTAAATCAATAGATGGCTGAACTAACTCATCCCAAGGTAAGCTGCCAAACTTTTGGTGTACAGCAAACATTCCCGCAACTGTTCCTGGAACTCCAACAGCAAGCCCACCAAGAGTACTTTTATTTGGTATAACGTCACCTTTTTGATTTAGATACATATTGTCAAATGCTAGTAACGGAGCTTTTTCCCGATAATCTAAGCTTCCTAACTCTCCCGAGGCAGTTCTAAACACTAGAAATCCTCCACCGGCAATATTTCCTGCATTAGGATAACAAACAGCTAGAGCTAAATCTGTTGCTATCATAGCATCAAAAGCAGATCCCCCTTTTTTCATAATTGACACACCTATTTCTGAGGCTTCAGCCCTTGCACTTACTACCGCTGCTTTGGTGATCTTTTCCTGTGCACAAGAATATAATAAAGCTAAAAAAAATAGATAACTTCCTGTTTTAAGAATGTTTTTAAATGGCGTCATAAGTTCTTTATTTCGTTTTTAGTAAAATCAATAACTTCTTCCATAAACGAAGAAAAACGATTATGAAAATAGGTATAATTTTCTTTTAATTGTTTTGTGGACGCACTCAGTTTTGATGGAAATCTGGTGCGTTGTTCCATTTGAGTTAATATAAGTTCTAAACCAGTAATTGTCTTATAACTATCAAACCAGTTATAAAAAATTAATGTTTTTGAAAAGTTTTTGATGTTTTCAGGAAAATTTTCTGATTCTATTTTTAATGCATCATAAAATTCATATGAAAATACTTTTAGATTTTTTGAATGATATTTATCCCAATTTGATGCTAAAAAATGATCGAAATACATATCAATGATTACTCTACTGTAATGTCTGTAAATAGGAAATAATAATGAAACACATTCTTTAAATAATGGATGATAATCAGTAAAAACATCGATTTTTCTATGTAAAAGAATTCCTTTTTGAATCATTGGGGAAAAATCTGTTAAATCCTTTCCCTTCACTCTATCTGCGATTAAGTTTCCTACTGCTAGAGAAAAATTGTCATTAGATAGATAAACATGAGCCAAAAAATTCATTTTTAAAATTACTTTATTAATACCAAATAATTTAAAAGTTACAGTAATTTTTAAATAGTTTACTTTTAATAAATTATTTAAATTTAATTTACATTAAAATATCTTTTGAGCTCAAATACTTTTTTGTTTTTATTTGTTTTGTGCTTATTATCTGGTTCTTTAGTTTCTGCGCAATCTTCGAACAAGGAAACGGTTTTTGAAGGAGTTTACACCTTAGATTTAGCTTCAAATTTAAAGGGAGGTCTTGATCAAGGCTCTGCCTATTTGGGGAATATTGATTTGATGTTTACATTTGATACGGAAAAATTTGGTTTTTGGAAAAACGGACGTTTTTTTGTTTATCTATTAAATAATCATGGAAACTCACTATCTGATTTAATAGGAGATTTTCAAGTAGTTAATAATATAGAGGCAAATTCTAATTCTCGTTTATATGAATTCTGGTATGAACATCACCTTGAAAACATAAAAATTACGATTGGACAGCATAATTTGAATTCTATTTTTGCAATCTCCAAGTCTGGACTGTTTTTTATTAATAGTTCTTTTGGTATTCAACCTGATATCTCCGCAAATGTTTCAACATCTATATTTCCTCTTGCTGCTCTAGGAGCTATTATTTCTTTAAAAATAAACTCCAATCTTCAATTTAATAATGGTGTTTATGATGGAGATCCAGGTTCTGAGACGAGCAATCCTAATTCTCTTAAATGGTCATTAAATAAAACTGATGGTGCCTTTTTTATTCATGAACTCGTTTATGAAAAGAAAAAAGATAGTAGTGTGAATTCTATATTTAAACTAGGTCTTTGGAATCATATTCAAAAACAAATATTTGATGGATTTGAACAATATAATTCCCAAGGAATCTATTTTATAGGAGAAAAAAAAATATTCCAATTAGAAGATGATGTCAAAAGAGTAAATTTTTTCTCACAAGTTGGCTTTTCACTTAATCAATATAATCCTGTGAAATCATATTGGGGTGGTGGTTTTGTTTATCATGGTATTTTTTCAAATCGTGAAAATGATGCAGGTGGAATTGCGATTGCACATTCTCGATTTTCTGATTATTATCAATCTCAATTCAGTATGGATAAACTTCAAAGTGAGACTGCACTTGAAATTTCATATGAGTTTGTGTTTTCAAATCCGCTTGTTTTAAAGCCCAATGTTCAGTACATTATAAATCCGGGAACTAATACATCGATTCCTAATGCTTTAATGGCTCTTGTAAGAATGAGTTATAGTTGGTAGTTTTAATAATCAAAAATGATATTATAGAACTTAATTTAAAATATAATAATGACATTAATAAAATCTATTTCTGGAATTCGAGGCACCATAGGAGGTAAGCCTTCAATAAATTTAACACCACTTGACATTGTACGTTTTACAACTGCTTATGGACAATGGCTTTCTTCAAATTCTGAGGATACTTTAACAGTGGTCACAGGCAGGGATGCACGTATCTCAGGAGCAATGGTTCACTCCTTAGTAAACCAAACGCTTATTGGAATGGGAATAAATGTAATTGATTTAGGACTTTCAACTACACCTACTGTTGCTGTTGCAGTTCCCTGGGAAAAAGCAAATGGAGGGATTGTATTAACTGCAAGTCACAATCCTAAGGAATGGAATGCTTTAAAACTTTTAAATCGTAATGGAGAATTTATTGATGCAGAATCAGGTGAGATAATATTAGCATTTGCCGAAAAACAAACTTTTAATTATGCAGATGTTGACCATTTAGGAGTATTAAAAACCAATGATACTTATTTTAAAAAACATATTGATGCTACGATTGCAATGGATACGGTTAACGTTTCTGGAATAAAAAAGGGGTTGTTTAAAGTTGTTGTTGATGGAGTTAATTCATCAGGAGGGGTAATCATACCTCAGCTTTTAGAAGCTTTAGGGGTTGAAGTTGTGAAAATTCACTGTGTTCCCAACGGAGATTTTCCTCATAATCCAGAACCATTAAAAGAACATTTAGGAGATCTTTGCGAGGCTGTTGTTTCACAAAATGCCCATTTTGGTATTGCTGTTGACCCCGATGTAGATCGTTTAGTTTTTGTAGATGAAAAAGGTCATTTTTTTGGAGAAGAATACACCTTGGTCGCATGTGCCGATTATATTTTAAGTAAAACATCTGGAGCTACTGTTTCTAATATGTCATCTACTCGAGCATTATTAGATGTTACTCTTATCCATGCAGGTCATTATTCTGCAAGTGCTGTTGGAGAGGTTAATGTTGTGAAAGAAATGAAAGCTGTTAATGCCGTTATAGGTGGCGAAGGAAATGGTGGAGTTATTTATCCTCCCTTGCATTATGGAAGAGACGCATTAGTGGGTGTAGTTATTTTCTTATCCTTACTTGTGGAAAGAAAAGTTTCTGTTTCCAAACTTCGCGCTAGTTATCCAAATTATTTTATGAGTAAAAATAAAATTATTTTAAATGAAGGAATAGATGTCGATGGTGTTTTGAATACCATGGCTAAACGTTATGTTTCTGAAAAAATATCAATCATTGATGGTGTTAAAATTGATTTTAAAAAAGAATGGGTACATCTCAGAAAATCAAATACTGAGCCTATAATAAGGGTATATACTGAAGCTATGTCAAAAGAAAAAGCTGCTGCATTAGCGCAACGTTTTGTTTCGGAAATAAATTCATTGCTTTAAACTTTTTTCGCATGTTTAAATCGTTTGTGAGTCCAAAAATATTGAGAGGGGTCATCTTTAATTTGTACCTCAAGCCATTCTGTAAATAAATCTGTGATACCGTAATCAGAAATTTTATGAGGTGTTTCCGAAAGCACTCTGAATTCTACTTCATAATAACCTCGTTTGACTCTATTTATTTTAGCAAAAACAATTGGTATGTTGAGTTCTTTAGCTAAGCGTTCAGCACCAGTAAAAACTGGAACTTTAGTTCCAAGAAAAGAACGCCAGTATGTTAGATGCTTTAGACGAGGAGATTGATCGCTAGCAAACCCAAAAACACCACGTTCATTATTTGCCTCCATTCTTTTAATTTCTCGTGCTGCTGTTCTTTGTGAGATCATGAAAGCATTATGTCGACTTCGAATTTTCTTGATCAGATTGTCAAAGTACTGATTTCGAATAGGTTTGTATATTCCGTATCCTTTATGCTTCATATGGTATCCCAGTGACATCATCCACTCCCAGCTAGCATAATGACCACACATTAAAAAAACAGATGTGTTTTTTTTTTCAAATTGGGTGAGTACTTCAATGTTTTTAACCTTAAAACGTTTAATCATTTGCTCCTTAGTCATGCCCATTGACTTTATGATTTCTAAAAATAAATCGCAAAGATGACGATAGAATTTATTTTCAATATTCATAAATTTTTTATGATCATATTCTGGGAATGCACGTTTTAAATTTTCTCTCACTACATTTTTACGATATTTAAAAACATGTTGAACAAAAAAACAAACAATATTAGAAAATTTATAAAAAACACTGAATGGTAATCTGGAAATCAAAAATAATAATGGATATGTAAGATAATAAACGAGTGCTTTCACATAAAATATTTAATGCTTTGTGAAATTACTTATTTAATCTACATCTTCATACCTGTTGAAAACTTTACTCTAAGATCTTAATATTTTAGTTATATATATAACGATATATAATACTTTTGTTATGTATGTAACAAATTAACTTTAAGTTTGAAAAAATGAAAAAAATATTAGTTCTAGGAATGGGAAAGGTAGGGAGCCTAGTTGGTGTTCTGTTAAATGATAATTTTGAAGTAACGGCTTTAGATCAAAAGACACCACATTATTCATATGAATTACCTTTTAAATGTTTATTAGGTGATGTGACAGATAAAGATTTTATTTCGGAATTATTAAAAAAACATGATGCTGTAGTGTCGTGTTTACCTTTTTTTTTAAATAAAGATATTGCACTTCTTGCCCATGCAT
>CAJQQG010000006.1 GCA_905480425.1 uncultured Flavobacteriaceae bacterium
GTTCCTTTAATTACCTCACCACCTATTAACTCAGCAACAACACTTTCTACCTTATGACCAGATAACTTTTTTTCTCTAGATATTTCTGAGGATGGTGCTCTTCTTCTATTAATTTTCAAAAGATGTTTTTTTTCTAAAATACACTTTTTTGGGATACTTTTTAATTGAAAAAATTCAGAAAAGCACTATTAATAGAATGTATACCTGTTTGTTAAGGGTTTAAATTAAGGGATTTGGTTCATTAATTTATATTAAAATTGATGTTTTAAACACATAAAAACCTTAAATCACCCCAGTATATGACATTGAAGAGATAGTGATTTAAACCACATTGAGATTTATAATCAACAACAGATACCTTTATATCAGACTGTGATTCATAATCTACTGAATAAACTTTTTGAGCTAAAACAAAGAATGGAAATAAAGGGAATATTAGATTTTTAAACATTGAGATGATTATATAGTCAATGGATAAAAGAAAGTCTTTTAAAACTATTTATTTTACTTAATTTTTACCCTTTTACTTTCTCTTTAAAATTTCAAATTCTAACCTTTCAATTACCAACCTGTATAAAGATTTTTGGTTTGGAATGTATTTTATTAGATGTTTCACATTAAACTTCTGTTTCCAAAGGATTGTTCCTATATAAGAATTCGAATATGATGATCTATTTCTTTGGTTTTCTTATAAAATTATCTTGTTTTGGGTCAAAAACATAATCAATTACTTGTTGATGACGACGTTTGTATCGTATTGCACTTCCTGCTGCTGGGGCTCCATAATATCTTCTTGTTGCAGGTCGAAAACGTTGCGAGTTAGGAAGATGTAATAATAAAAAACTCCAGGCACCCATATTTCTTGGCTCTTCTTGAGCCCAAACAATATCAGTTGCATTTTTAAACTGTGAAATTATAGTCTCAATTTCTGTTACAGGAAGTGGAAAGAGTTGTTCTAATCGAACTATTGCAACATCCATTCGATCTTTCTCTTCTCGAGCCTTGAAAAGATCATAATAAAATTTACCTGAACAAAATACAACAGAAGTTACATTTTTTTTAGCTACTTCTTGGTCAGAAATCAATGATTGAAATCCACCTTCTATCAATTCATTTTTAGATGAAACTGCTTGTGGATGTCGCAATAAACTTTTAGGGGTAAATACTATCAGTGGTTTTCGGTAGTTTGTTTTCATCTGTCTTCTCAAGATATGAAACATGTTTGCTGGAGTAGAACAATTAGCTACAAACATATTGTCTTTTGCACATAATTGAAGGTAGCGCTCCATTCGTGCAGAAGAGTGCTCTGCTCCTTGTCCCTCATATCCATGTGGAAGCAATAATACAATTCCATTCTGAAGTTTCCACTTATCTTCTGCAGATGAAATATATTGATCCAACATAATTTGTGCACCATTTGAGAAGTCTCCAAACTGAGCTTCCCATATTGTCAAAGTGTTAGGGCTTGCCATTGCATATCCGTAATCAAAGCCCACAACCCCATATTCTGAAAGAAGCGAATTATAAACACTGAAATGTCCCTGATTTACCGGGCTTATTTTATTAAGTAAAATAATTTCATTTTCAGAATTCTCTGTTTTCAAAACAGCATGACGGTGAGAGAAAGTTCCTCGTTCAACATCTTGCCCAGAAAGTCTTACATTATACCCTTCCTGAAGTAAGGTTCCATAGGCAAGCAATTCTCCCATAGCCCAATCTAATTGATCTTTTTCGAAATACATTGATTTACGATCAGCTATTAATCGTTCAATTTTTCGTAAAAAACTATGCTCACTTGGTAATGTGGTTATTGTTTCAGCAACAGTATCTAATTTTTTTTTAGAAACATCTGTCACTACCCTTTTAGCCATTTCAACTTCATCAACACGAACAAAAGTTTTCCATTCATCAGCCATAAAAGGTGTGATCACAGTAGTTTCAATTTTCCTTGAATCCATAAGATCGTGCTCTAAAGAATCTTTGTATTCTTTTTCTAATAACTTTACATATTCGTCATCTATAAAGCCTGCAGCTTTTAATCCGTCTGCATAAATATCTCTTGGATTTTGATGCTTCGCAATGGCTTTGTAAAGTTGAGGTTGTGTGAAACGTGGTTCATCTCCTTCATTGTGTCCATATTTTCGATAACCTAAAAGATCAATAAAAACATCTCCCTTAAATCGCATTCTATAGTCTAATGCGAATAATGTGGCGTGAACTACTGCCTCGGCATCATCTGAATTTACGTGTATTACCGGTGAAAGTGTGACTTTAGCAACATCAGTACAATAGGTACTGGTTCGTGCATCTAAATAATTCGTTGTAAATCCAATTTGATTATTAACCACAATATGGACCGTTCCTCCCGTTCCGTAACCCTTTAATCCTGCCATTTGAACAATTTCATAAGACAATCCTTGACCTGCTATTGCGGCATCTCCATGAACAATAATGGGTAATACTTTATTTGTATTCCCATCGAACTTGTTTTCTAATTTAGCTCGTGTAATTCCCTCAACAACTGCACCTACTGTCTCAAGGTGTGAGGGGTTAGGCGCAATGTTCATGTTAATTTGCTTGCCATTGTCAGTAACTCTTTGAGAAGTCCATCCTAAGTGATATTTGACATCGCCGTCAAAAATAACTTCTTCATAATCCTTTCCATCAAATTCACTAAAAATATCTTTGGTTGATTTTCCGAAAATATTGGTTAGGGTATTCAGACGTCCTCTATGGGCCATTCCCATTACAAATTCTTCTACACCTTGATTAGCCGCTGCCTCAACTATAGCATCTAAGGCAGGTATTAAGGATTCTCCACCTTCCAAAGAAAAACGTTTTTGCCCTACATATTTTGTATGTAAAAAATTTTCAAAGCTAACTGCCTGGTTCAATTTTTTGAGAATATGTTTTTTTTGATCAATTGAAAACTGTGGGTGGTTATCATTAATATTTAACCAGTTTTGTATCCAATCAACCTTTTCTGGTTTTCGGATATACATATATTCAACTCCAATAGAGTCGCAATATATAAGCTTCAGATGCTTAACAATTATTTCTAACGAACTTGGGCCAATCCCCATAATTTCTCCTGCATTAAAAATCGTTGGCAAATCTCCTTGCGCTAAACCAAAATTTTCCAAGTCTAAGGTAGGCTCGTACTTTCTTCGATCTCGAACAGGATTGGTTTTAGTAAACAAGTGTCCTCTATTGCGGTATCCATCTATGAGTTTTACTACTCTAAATTCTTTTTGAACTTGTTCCGGAACCTCTAGTGAGATCGTACCATCGGAAAAAGTGTTATTTTCTAATCCAAAATCAAATCCTTGAAAAAAGGCTCTCCAGCTAGGCTCTATAGTGTCTGGTTGCTGTAAATATTGATCATATAATTCTGCAAAATATGCAGTATGAGCGGCGTTTAAAAACGAATAATTATCCATGTATTAGGTTCATGCTAAAATCCTAATACCAAAATTACAACTTTTGCCTTAAGCGGTTCTTTATTTTAATAAAAAAAGGCGTTTTTATTTTTACAGATACTCCTTAATAACTGCCCTTTAAATCATTAAAAAACTTTTAAGAAAACATTGATTTATTAAACAACATTTTAATATCTTTTTCCACATGTTTGTACTAGTCGATTGTAATAATTTTTATGCTTCTTGCGAGCGAGTATTCCAACCACAGTGGGAAAGCAAACCCGTGGTCATTCTTTCCAATAACGACGGTTGTGTTATTGCGCGAAGTAACGAAGCAAAAGCATTAAATATTCCTATGGGTGCTCCTGCCTTTAAATACAAACAACAATTTAAACAACAGGGTGTGAAAGTTTTTTCTTCTAACTATCCACTCTATGGCGATATGAGTAATAGGGTTATGACAATTCTTGAAAAATACACCCCAAACTTAGAGATTTACAGTATTGACGAAGCCTTCTTACAGTTCAAAGGCTTCGATTTGTTTAACCTAGAGCAAGAAGGACAAAGGATGCGAAAGCAAGTACGCAAATGGACCGGTATTCCAGTTTCCGTTGGTATAGCTCCCACCAAAGCACTCGCAAAAATTGCTAATAAGATTGCTAAAAAATTTGTGAAACGCACGCAAGGTGTTTATGCTATTGATACAGAAGAAAAAAGAATCAAGGCTTTACAGTGGACCAAAATAGGTGATGTTTGGGGTGTGGGCAGAAAACATAAAATACGCCTCGAAGCGATTGGAGTTTGTAATGCCTTACAATTCACTCAACTTCCTGATGCCTGGGTTCGAAAACACATGAGTGTATTAGGCTTGCGACTAAAAAAAGATTTATCAGGTGTTTCTTCCATACAACTTGAAGAAATTATTCTTATAAAAAAAGGAATTGCTACCACCCGAAGCTTTGAAGGAACGATAACACAATTTTCAGATTTAGAAGAACGCATTTCAACATTTGCCACAAGCTGTGCAGAAAAAATGCGCAAACAACGCAGCAGCTGCAATGCATTATTGGTTTTTGTGCGTAGTGATCCTCACAAAAAAGGGTGCTTTCCTTATCGAAATAGTTGTGTACTACCCCTTCCCTATGCTACCAATTCGAGTATTCTTTTAAGTAAACATGCTGTTATAGGGCTACAAAAAATATTTAAAAAAGGAGTTCATTATAAAAAAGCTGGAGTGATGATTATGGGACTCATCCCCACAGAAAAGCGACAGCTAAGTATTTTCCAAAATAATAACAACAAGCATTTAACTCTCATGCAAAGTGTGGATCGTATTCACAAACGTTTTGGACCGCATCGTATAAAATTAGCAAACCAGGATTTAAATCGTACCTGGAAAATGAAACAAGAACACTTATCACAACGATTCACGACCGAACTCAATGAAATTATTACTATAAAATAAAAGGATATGAAATCAGAAAAATTAGTGTTCTTTCGCCCAAACCGAGAGTATCATAAAAAAATGCATTGGGTACAAGAAGGTATTTCTGCAGGTTTTCCTTCTCCTGCGGATGATTTTAAAGAATTAAGAATCAGTATTGACCAAGAAGTTGTTAGTAACGAAGAGGCTACTTTTTATGCTCGTGTTTCTGGCGAATCAATGCAAGGCGCAGGTTTAGACGATGGAGATTTGTTAGTGATTGACCGAAGTTTAGAACCCATAGATAATAAAATTGCAGTTTGTTTTATTGATGGAGAATTTACTGTAAAACGTCTTAAGGTAACCAAAGATGAAGTATTATTAATACCCGAAAATCCGAAATATCAATCCATAAAAGTAACTGAAGAAAACGAATTAATTATATGGGGAGTGGTTACCTATGTAGTTAAGAAATTATAATATAAAAAAAACGCATAATTAAGTATTAAAAAAACTGTAATTTAAAATTGTCTTTTTTTATATTTGATTTTGTCAGAATAGTTAATTATGAATAAAGTTCGAATTGGTGTTGTGGGTCTAGGTCGTTTAGGATTTACACACGCAGAAAATATTCGTTTTCATACAAAAAACACAAATCTTGTTGCTGTTTGTAGTCATTCATTAGAAGAGCTAACCAAAGCTAAAAAAAAGTTAGGAGTCACGAACTGCTTCAAGAGCATTAGGGAGATGATTTCAGGGATTAAATTAGATGCAGTTGTACTGGTTTCACCTTCAAAATATCATGCAGAACAAAGTTCTTATTGTCTTCAAGAAGGATTACATGTCTTTTGCGAAAAACCATTAGCCACCACAATTGAAGCTTGTAAAGAAGTTGAAAAAGAAGTTATTAAAAGGCCTTTTCAGATTTTTATGCTTGGTTTTATGCGTCGCTATGATCCCTCCTATTTGTACGCTAAAAAATGTATAGATGCTGGAAAAATTGGGCGTCCTATTCTCTATAGAGGCTATAGTGTTGATCCTAATTCATCTATAGAAGGAGCATTAAAATATGCAGCCCAAAGTTCAGGGCAATTTATTGATATGGCAGTACACGACTTTGATTTAGCGCGTTGGTTTTTAAAGGCAGAGCCGACGAGCATCTATGCCATTGGCGGATGTTATTTACATGAAGAATACAAACAATTCGAAGATGGTGATAATGTCTCTGCCTTATTGAAATTCGAAAACGATGCTATGGCTTTTATTTTTGCCGGCCGCACAGCTGCGCATGGATATAATGTAGAAACAGAAATTGTGGGTACTAAAGCAACTCTTAGAATTGGGTCGGTACCTCAAAAAAATTTAGTGGAAATACTCGATATTAATGGAGTAAAAAAGGAATGTTCTCAATCGTTCAATGAACGTTTTGAAACCGCCTTTAGAAATGAAATTCAAGAGTTTGTCGATTGTATCCTCGAAAAAAGACAGCCGGAAATCAAAGCACATGATGGCACTCGAGCTTCTTACATCGCAGAAATGGCTACTAAGTCATTTAAAAATAATAGCTTAATAGAACTATGAAAACAATTTCAATTGGTATTGTTGGAATGGGTCGTATAGGTAAAATACACCTTACTAACATTACGCGATATATTTCCCAAGCAGAGGTTGTTGCTGTTGCACATGCCAATTCGGAGGCACAAATCTATGCCAAGCAATTTGGCGTTTCACAATTTTATAAAAACATTGAATCTTTATTACTAGGAGTAGACGTTGATGCTGTAATAATTACCTCTCCTACTTCATTTCATGCAGAGCAAATTAAACTTGTAGCTCATGCTGGAAAAGCAATTTTTTGTGAAAAACCTATGGATTTGTCATTAGCTGTGGTTCAAGAAGTTGTTACGCTTGTAGAAACAACCCAAGTACATTTTATGGTAGGTTTTAACAGAAGATATGATCCCAATTTTTTAAAAATAAAAAAACGTATAAAAAAAGGAATTATTGGCACTCCACAACTCATTAATATTACAAGTCGAGATCCGGGACCTCCTTCACTAAACTACCTAAAAACCTCTGGTGGATTATTTCTAGATATGGCCATACATGACTTTGATATGGCGAGTTATCTAATGGATGATAAGGTAGAAAGTGTGTATGCAAGTGCTACCGTTTATGGGGATCCTAAGATTAAAGAATTGGGGGATATAGATACCGCCCTAACTACTCTTACATTTAAAAAAGGTGGAATGGCAAGCATCAATAATAGTCGAAATTCAACCTATGGTTATGACCAACGAATTGAAGTTTTTGGAGATAAAGGAATGACTGGAGCAAAAAATAAAACGCTAGATGATAATTATAGTGTTGATGCAAATGGCGTTCATTCGGCTTTACCTCTTGATTTTTTCCTAGAACGTTATGCAGATTCTTATCGACTTGAAATGCAGGAATTTATTAGTAGTTTAGAACAGCGAAACCCTACGCCAATTAGTGCAAAAGAAGGCCTGAATAACATGGCAATAAGCATAGCTGCTAAAAAGTCAGTCACAGAAAAACGGGTGGTTAGCCTTTCAGAAATAATAGATTAAATAACAAGTACTCATGATGACCCTCCTAACTTTTATTGCTTATACCGCTTTTGTTGCTCTGTATTCATGGTATAAATTGCGTAAAGAAAATTTAAATTCACAAGATGGTTATTTTTTGGGGGGGAGGAGTTTAACTGGGGTTGTCATTGCAGGCTCTATGTTGTTGACCAATATCTCTACAGAACACTTGATAGGCATGAATGGTTCATCTTATAAAAATGGATTTATTATTATTGCTTGGGAAGTAACCTCTGCCCTAGCACTAATTATTGCTGCAATTTACTTTGTACCTAAATATTTAAAAATGGGATTGACCACCATTCCCCAATATTTAGAACAACGTTTTGATAAAACTACTCGAACTCTTGTCGCCTTTTTCTTAATGATTTCTTTTGTGATTACCTTATTGCCTATTGTATTGTATACTGGGGCCATTAATCTCGAAAGTATTTTTAATGTCTCAGAAGTCCTTGATGTTTCTCAACAACAAGGAATTATTATAACTGTTATTGGTATTGGCTTATTAGGCTCTTTATATGCTATTTTTGGAGGCCTAAAAGCCGTAGCTGTTTCCGACACTATAAATGGATATGGTTTATTAATTGGAGGTCTAGCGGTACCTTGTATTGCTTTAGTAAGTATTGGTGATGGAAATCTTTTGACCGGATTAATCAAAGTTTATGAGCATGCACCAGAAAAGTTTAATGTAGTGGGTGCCTCAGACTCTATTATGCCTTTTAGTGTTCTATTCACTGGTTTAATTATTAACCAACTTTATTTTTGGAGCATGAACCAGACAATTATTCAACGCGCTTTAGGTGCTAAAAGTTTGGTTGAAGCCCAAAAAGGATTATTGTATACAGGAGTCTTAAAAATATTAGTCCCTTTGATAATTATCTTGCCCGGAGTGATAGGTTTTTATTACTATGGAGATTCGCTCTATGAAAATCAGGATATGATTTATCCAGAACTGATCAAAAAAGTTTTTCCTGTCGGGCTTATTGGTTTATTTGCAGCCATTGTAATGGGGGCGGTATTAAGTACTTTTAATAGTGTTTTGAATAGTGCTGCTACTATTTTTAGCATTGATATTTATAAAGGCATTTTTGAAAAAGATTGTGAGGACAAAAAATTAGTACGAGTAGGAAAAATAACCTCTACTATTTTGGCTTTTTTCGCGATTCTTGTTGCGCCTTTTGTAGCTAATGCCCCTGACGGTCTCTATCAACTTTTACAACAATTAAATGGAATTTTCTTTATTCCCATTGCTTCCATTATGCTAGCAGGTTTTTTTACTAAAACTGTCTCAGCCACAGCAGCTAAAACTGCCCTTTTGATTGGATTAACATTCTATATACTTACTACATTTATTTTTCCTGTAGACATCCATTTTGTTCATATATGGGGAATCGAATTTCTGTTGAATGTAACTATAATGTTTGGGGTTTCTTATTTTTATCCACAGTCACAAATGGAATGGGAGGCACAACCACCGTTGATGGACTTAAAAACGTGGAGGTATACCAAACCGTTTTCAATTTCTCTTTGTGTAATTACGATTTTAATCTATGTACTTTTAGGAAGTTAAAAGTCACCAAAATACAGCTTTCATCATAATCAGATGTTTCATGTTGATTTAATAAATGGTCTTATTCCATTAAAACCTTATGAAAAAGCTTTGCAAGAAAAGTTGCTAATTGTTCACTTGTTAAATTTATATCTGACGTATGGGTAGCAATAAACAATTCAGGAGGAGCGCCAACTAACATGAAACTTAAGAGTAGAAATTCATGTTTTTTGTTAAAAGCTTTTATTTTTTTAGAAGACTTTAAATCCCTTATTAAATTTTTAACAATGGTCTTAATCATATCACTTTGATAGGTGCTTTGTCTAATATGCGCCTGATTAATTATGTGAAACTGAATCATTTCGGGAGTACCTATTATGCTATAGTAACTTTTAAAAGTACCATATAAGTAGTCGTAAACCGAATGAGTTTCTTTTCTTGTTTTTTTAACTCCCTCACGAATACGTGAATTTAACGATTCAATCAAAGCATCAAAAAGTGCATTTATATCTGAAAAATAATTATAAAAAGTACCTCTAGCAATATTACATTTCTCCACAATATCAGCTACGGTAGTTTGCTCTAATCCTTTCTCAGAAAAAAGCAGAAATCCTTGTTCTAATAGTTGCTCTCGTAACTCTTGTTTATGAGCTTCACGCTTGCTATTTATTATTTCTGCCTTCACACTATAAATTATAATCGCTCAAAAACTCCAGCAATACCCTGTCCTCCACCTACACAGGCCGTTACCATACCATATCGTTGTTTACGACGTTGCATTTCATCGAGTAATTGTATCGTTAATTTTGCTCCTGTACATCCTAAAGGATGTCCTAAAGCAATTGCCCCTCCATTTACATTAACAGTTTCTGGATCTAAGCCAGCTTCTTGAATAACTGCCAAAGCTTGGGCACCAAAAGCTTCGTTAAGTTCAGTTTGTTGAATATCTTTTAATAATAATCCTGCTTGCTTTAAAACTTTTGGAATGGCAACACAAGGGCCAATTCCCATATAAAGGGGTTCTACTCCTCCAACAGCACACCCTGCCATTCGAGCTATTGGTTTTAGATTGAGTTGTTTTACCATTTCTTCACTTACCACTAGAGTAAATGCTGCACCATCAGAAGTTTGAGAAGCGTTGCCAGCGGTAACAGTACCGCCTATTTTAAATGCAGGACGTAGCTTAGCAAGACCTTCCAGACTTGTTTCACGACGAACACCCTCATCTACAGAAACCGTATGTGTTTTCGTCTTTCGTTTACCATCTGCTACAAAAACCTCTTCTATTTCAATAGGTACAATTTGATCCTTAAACTTTCCTCCGTCAATAGCAGAAGCAGCTTTCATGTGCGAATCATAAGAAAATTTATCAGCTGCTTCGCGACTGATGTTATATTTCCCAGCAACTGCCTCAGCAGTTGCACCCATGCCTACATGATAATTTAAGTTCTCTAAGTTAGCTTTATAACTAGGAGCTAATTTATAGCCTGCAAAAGGTATCATACTCATACTTTCTGCTCCACCTGCAATATAAATATGCCCAAAGCCTGCATTGATTTTTGAAACTGCTTGAGAGATTGCTTCTAAACCAGAGGCACAATAACGGTTTATAGTTATACCAGGTACTTCCTTTCCTAGGGCACGCGCTGAAATTAATCTTCCTACTTGAAGACCTTGTTCACCCTCTGGATTTGCACAACCTACAATTACATCATCAACTGATTTAGGATCTATTTCAGGAACAGAAGCCATCAAATATTTAATAACTTCTACAGATAAATCATCAGAACGATAATTTTTAAATCCTCCTTTTTTTGCTTTACCTACGGCAGATCTATAGCCTTTTATTATGTATGCTTCCATGATTTAATTTCTTAACGGTTTATTATTCATTAAAAGATATTGAATTCGGTCTAGTGTTTTTTGATTTCCTAAAAGGCTCATAAAGTTCTCACGCTCTATATCCAATAAATATTGTTCGCTAACTTTTTGTGAACTGGTTAAATCCCCTCCACAAATTACATAAGCAATTTTACGAGCAATTTCAACGTCGTAATCAGACATATACTCACCCAAACGGAATTCATTAATTGCAGAATATAAAACACTCATACCTCCTCTTCCTAGAACTTCAATATCTTCTCTGACTGATGGTGCTATATAGTTTTTAGATAATAGTAATACTTTATCTTTTGCTTTTCCAATATTCATTGGTGTATTGACCGATACAATATCACGTCCCTCTTTTAGATAGTTTAAGTCAAAAGCTTGATAAGCAGAAGTAGATACCGCTGCAGTTGCAATTGTTTTAAAATAATTAACAAGTGTTGGAGATTGAACGTCTCCCTCAAAGAAATCATCACTAGCGCGAACAGCAAATTCTTTTGTACCTCCTCCTCCTGGTAAAAGTCCAACTCCAACTTCTACAAGACCTATGTAGGATTCTGCAGCATAAACTCCTGCATCACAATGCATAGCGATTTCACAACCTCCTCCAAAAACATAGCCTTGAGTGGCAACTACTACAGGTATTTTAGAGGTTCTGATTCGCATGTTAATTTGTTGAAAATCATCTACCATCTTATCTAAAGGGTCAAACTGCTTTTGCATTGCCATCATTCCCACATTCATCAAATTGGCACCTACTGAAAATTGTTTTGCGTTATTTCCAATAACTATACCTTTCCAATCACCTTCTTCAGCAAGACGAATTGCCTCGTCTATCCCTCTACCTATTCCTTCTCCAATAGAATTACTTTTACTTGTAAATTCTAGGCAGAGCACACCATCACCAATATCGTGAACTGTACATTCACTGTTTTTAATTATGGATTTCTGTGCACGGTAACTATCTAAAATAATAAAGGCGTCTTTCCCAGGCAGAACTTCAAACTTTTTTGTTTGAATATTGAAATAATGCTTTTTACCATTTTCATATTTATAAAAAGATTGTGCTCCAGAGACTTTCAGATCATGTACCCACTTTGGGAGAGATTCACCAAGGGCTTCAACAAGGGCAACACCTTTTTCAAAACCAATTAAGTCCCAGTATTCGAAAGGCCCATATTCCCAAACATATCCTGTTCGCATGGCATCATCTAAGGGAAAATATTGATCTGATATTTCAGGAATACGAGCTGCAGAGTAAGCAAATAAAGCTCCAAAATAATCTTTAAAAAATTGATGCTCTTTACTCTCTCCATCAACTAAAAACTGCAATCTTTTATCCAAAAGCTCCATGCCTTTGGCAGTTTTAATAATTTCCAATCTTGGCTTAACTGCTGGTTTATATTCTAATGTTTCTAAATTTAGAACGTTAATGATTGTTTTACCGTTCGCATCCTTCTTTTTTGTTTTCTCATAAAACCCTTTTCCACTTTTGTTTCCTAAAAACTTGTTATCCAATAGAAAGCGCATGAACTTTGGCTCTGGTAGTTTTTTTATTTTATTAATATAAGTGTCATTCTCCACATTATCCATTACAAATCGACTTACATTATCACCAGTATCTAAACCAACTAGATCTTGGAGCCTAAAGGTTGCTGTTGGAGGTCTTCCAATTAGAGAGCCTGTTAAAACGTCAACTTCTTCTACTGTGAAACTGTATTTTTTTGTAAGAATTGTCATCTCGGTAGCAGACATAACTCCAATTCTATTTCCAATAAAAGCAGGAGTATCTTTACATAAAACCGTTTCTTTTCCTAGATTAACTTTACCAAACTCCATGAAGAAATTTATAACCGACTCTAGGGTGTCTGAGGTTGGAATAACTTCTAATAAGCGAAGGTATCTTGGTGGATTAAAAAAGTGAGTTCCACAAAAATGTGCTTTAAAATTATCTGAACGTTCTTTAGACAGTAAATGCATTGGAATACTAGAAGTATTCGAGGTTACAAGACTGTTATTTTTTCTATTGTTATCTACTTTTTCAAAAATCTGTTGTTTAATATCTAGACGCTCAACCACAACTTCTATAATCCAATCAGCATCAGAAATTTTCTCAAAATCATCTTCAAAATTTCCTGTAGAAATTCTTGAAGCAAAGGATTTGTGATATAAAGGAGCTGGTTTCGAGCGAATTGAATTTTGTAATGCTGAATTAACAATACTATTTCTGAGTGTTGGATCTTTGAGTTTATCACCCTTTAAATCTCTAGGTATTATATCTAACATAAGGACCTCTAATCCAATATTTGCTAAATGACATGCAATTCCAGAACCCATTACTCCTGAGCCCAAAACAGCAACTTTTTTAAGACGATACTTCATGAATTATTATTTTATTGGACTAAACTAATAAAATAAATGACACGGTGTCATTTATTTTATTAGTTTTGAAAGAAAATAGAATTTATGAGTCTTGAAAATATGATTTCTCAGTTTGAAAAAAGAGCTGAAAGTGCTGCTCCAATTGGAGGTACTTTAAAATTTGAAGTTGATGGTACAGGTATCCTAATTAATGGTACCGGTGATAAAAATACAGTTGAAGCAAGTGATGGTGAAGCAGATTGTACTATAAGCTTAACTGCTGAAGTGCTTCAAAAACTTCGTGATGGAGATATAAATCCAATGATGGCTGTTATGGGTGGTCAAATAAAAATCACTGGTGAAATGGGCTTAGCCATGAAAGTCCAATCGTTAATGGGTTAATAATATCATGGTTTAACCATCAAAATATTATTAAATTAAAAAAATAGCTACACCGAACAACTCATGTCGGCACCACAACATTGAGGAGACTTTATTTTTCCCTCACAACTCCTACATATAGATATTTGTACTGTGTTGCCGTCATCTAAAGTAAGTTGATCATTTTCTAAAGGTTGATCACACTTTGCACAGCTAGCATTTACTGCCATACCACAAGAACTACATTCGTAAGTTGCCATATTTTATTTTTTAAGATGCCCTAAAATACATTTTTTTTCTTTAAAAAATCACTTCATTTTAGTAAAGAAATAATTAACCAAATTCATTGATGGTCATCAAATTTGAAATTGAATTTTTCAATTTTAGGGTATCTGGGTATTAACTTAGTAATACTAGTTGATTTATTTTAATTCAATTTGTATAACGGTATCTATATTGTCCTTAGTTAGTTTTGAAACATCTATCACCAATCCAAATTTATCATTTCTAAAGGGTATTGAGTTTTGCGAATTCAACGAACGGATATTTTTAATTTTTATTGGTACTGAGCCCATGTGAATAATATTCAACTTAGGATTTAAAATATGTAAGTAAACCGTTTTACCTTTTTGTGTTGACACAAAATCGTCAGTAGGAGCAATCGGACCTCTTTGAGTCCCATAAATTGATTTAGCATTTGAAGCCAGCCATTTTCCAATAGCTTTTAAAGAAGTCTGATGTTTGGGTTGAATTTTGCCATTTGGCATAGGACCAACGTTTAAAAGCATATTACTACCATATCCTGCGGCTTTAATTAAATAGTGAATCAACTCTTTATCTGATTTATGCTTTCGATCTTGAAGATTAAATCCCCATGATCCGTTAATTGTTTCGCACACTTCCAAAGGAACCGAACCAATTTGATCAGAAGCAGTTCCCCATCCTGTTGTGTTTTTTCCAGGTAAGTCTTTTTCAAACATTTGAAAATCTTCACCATTAATTACTCCAATATGATGATTATTACCAATTAATGCTTGGGGTTGAAGCTCATGTATTAAGCCATATATTTCATCATAGTGCCAATCTACTTTTAGTTTACCGAAATTTTCACCATCCCATTCTTTTTGATCCCAATGTCCATCGAACCATATACCTCCAATATCTCCATAATTGGTCAATAATTCTGTAAGTTGAATTTTCATGAATGATATATAATCATCCCATGATCCGCTTCCCCTTCCCGGTATTTCATTACCTGTTCTTCCTCTAGGAAAATAGTCGTCTCTATTCCAATCTAATAAGGAATAATAAAAGAAAAGTTTGATGTCTTGTTTACGACATTCTTCAGCCAACGCTTTTAGAACATCTCTACCATAGGGTGTTGCATCTACAATATCGTAATCGGTAGCTTTGGAATCGAACATAGAAAATCCATCATGATGACGACTTGTAATTGTTATATATTTCATTCCTGCTTCCTTAGCCATTGTTACCCAAGCTTGAGCATCAAAATCTATGGGATTAAAAAAAGTTGGGAGTTTTTCATATTCATCAATAGCAATATTCTGATTATTCATAACCCATTCTCCATCCCCTAGAAGACTATATACTCCCCAGTGAACGAAAAGTCCAAATTTTGCCTGCTGAAACCACTCACGTGCCTCAAGGTTTTCTTTACTAGGAACATATTCCTGTGCAGATAAACAGATTGAAAATAAAATCGTAAAAAATAAGATTACTGCCCCAGTTGGTTTTTTTATTACTTTCATGATAATTATATTAAAAAATTAATGACACAGGATAATTATAAATACTAAAAATAGTTTTTTCAAATAAAATAAAAACATTTAAGAAAATTACAATCTTCCTCTGTTAACCTACTTTTTAATCCTTTAAACTCAGGGAGTAAGGAAGAAGTCTTGAGAAAAAAGACTGATTATCTGGTTCAATAAAAAAACCTAAAATTAGAAGGTTTTTCTTAATCAACCCTCATAACTTTATGGTTGTGTAAACTCAACCATAACTCGATAAGTTCCCCAACCTGCATAAAGATTCACATCTGAACCTGATGCTTCAAAAGCCATAGAAAGAGCCTCAAGACTTTCTATACTTTCGGAGATAGGAACATCTACCCTTGTGACATCTAAAGATTCGTTGTAAGAATAAGAGCCCCAAACATGTGTAGCCTTATTTATAATAATGGTCATTTTCTCTAGATTTGGAATAGCATAAATAGTGTACGAACCTGCGTCTAAAATCTTACCACCAACTTGCATAGGTACATAAAGGGTAAGCTCAGTTGCTTCGTTAGCCCCTACGCGCCATAGCTTTCCGTCAGGAACTAGCTTAGTTATGTCACGCCCATTTAGCTGAGGACGGCTATATAAAACACGTATTAATTTATTGGTTTCACTGTTACTTGAAGGAAATTCAATCATGTCTAAAGGGCTTTTATCTATTCCCTTATAATTTTGAGCTTGGAGCAAGTTCAAAGAAACTGAACACAGTAATAGTAGAGTAATTAAATTTTTCATGAAATTGTTTTTAAAAATTATTAAACCAATATAACAAAGATGTTGGTAAAATAATATTGTAATTAATAATTAAATGAAAAAATAGCTTGAACAGGATGATGGTCCGAAGCCCAGCCTCCAGAAGTTGTTTTTAGCCAAATATGAGTTGATTTAAGTGTTTTCAGCCCTTTTTGAAAAATATAATCAATTCTTTCTTCTCCATTTGAAAGTTTATCAAAACCTGTAAAAGTCCCATAATTGTTAGCATTAGTTGGTGTCTTTTGCATAACATCTACATAAGCATTTTGAAAAATTTTTATGGGGGCTGTATCGGGAGTTAGATTAAAATCACCTGTAATTATTACAGGAAAATTATTCGTGTTTAACATTTTAATCTTTTGGTGTATAAGTTTAGCCGATTGAATTCTAGCCAGTTCCCCAATGTGATCAAAATGAGTGTTGAACACCCAGAATTTCTGTCCTGTTTCCTTATGCTTAAATTGAGCGTACGTACAAATTCTTTCTAATGCAGCATCCCAACCAACAGAAATAACTTTCGGCGTTTCAGAAAGCCAAAAAGTATCTGTTTGTAACAGAGTTAAACGATTAGAATTATATAAAATTGGACTATACTCCCCTTTTGTTTTTCCGTCTTCTCTACCAACTCCCACGAAGGAAAATTCTGTTAGTGAAACATCTAGGAAAACCAATTGAGGATCTAACACTTCTTGCATACCAATAATGTCTGGCTTTATTTCTTTGATATAATTAGCTACTCTTTCTTTTCTATATTTCCATTGATTCTCACCATCATTTGGATTATCATATCTAATATTATAGGATAAAACTGTAAGTTCATTTTTTAAGGAAAAATTCATGCTCAAAAAAAAGGGGGAAATATAGCTGTAACAAAAAAGAGAAACTGAAAAAAAAGAGAATAGGTTAATCATATTAGATTTTTAAAAAATATAAGATAGTAAGATTTATATATAATCAAATAACTCTTATGTTTTATGTAATTTTACTTTTAAGTAATAACTAATGAAACATACTTTATATCAAATAATTTCTGTCAGCTTTCTGTTTTTTCTTTGCTTTAGCTGTAATAAAGAAGGCACTAAAATTGGAAATGAGTTAATAACTCCAGATGTCATATTAGGCCCCCCCCTTCCATTAATGAAAATCCAAACGGGAAATCAGAATATAGTAGATGAACCTAAAATTCCTGGAAGTCTTCAGATTTATCAAGAAGAATTGTTAGTAGAAGAACATTTAATTGGAATTGAAATTAGAGGTTCTAGTTCTCAAATGTTTGATAAGAAATCTTATGGTTTTGAAACTTGGGATGAAATGGGAGAGGATCTAAATGCCTCTTTAGGTGGATTTCCAGAAGAAGAAGATTGGATTTTATATGGACCTTATAGCGATAAATCTCTTGTGCGAAATGTATTAATTTATGAGCTCTCAAATAACATGGGACAGTATGCTAGTAAAACTAAATTTTATGAGCTAGAAATTAATGAAATTTTCCAGGGAACGTATGTGTTAATGGAAAAAATAAAACGAGATAGAAACAGGGTTGACATTAGTAAAAATAAAGTGGAAGATATTACCGGTGGATATATCATTAAAATTGATAAACCAACAGGAGATGGAGATTGGTATGATGAAAATATTGCATTTGCCTCACAATATAACACAACAGGTCTTTTAGTGGATAGGGGTAATATTAATTTCTTATATGAATACCCTAAAGCTGATGATGTTTCTGATGAGCAAAAAAAATATATTCAGGATTACATTCATCTTTTTGAAACTGCTCTTATTTCAGAAGACTTTGAATCAATTGAAAATGGATATAGCCAATTTATTGACTTAGATAGTTTTATCGACTTTTTTATTTTAAACGAATTTTCAAAAAATCCAGATGGTTTTAGACTCAGTACTTATCTCCACAAAGAAAAAGGAGGAAAATTAAAAATGGGGCCTATTTGGGATTTTAATCTTGCTTTTGGAAATGTGAATTATTGTGAAGGAGACTCACCATATGGATGGGCGCATCGATTTAATGATATTTGCTCTGGTGATAACTGGCAAGTGCCTTTTTGGTGGAATCGTTTTTTAGATGATCCTGAATATGTGAGCTTATTAAAAGAAAGATGGGCAATTCTGCGATCAGAGATTTTATCCTCAGATACAGTTTCAGGGAGATTGAGGGAACTTCAAGATAATTTGAAAGGGTCTAGTGCCATTGATAAAAATTTTGGCAAATGGCTTATACTAGGTAAATATATTTGGCCCAATAAATTTATTGGAAATAGCTATGATAGTGAAATCAATTATCTAGAAGAATGGATTAATGAGCGTTTTGATTGGCTAGATCAAAATATAAATGAACTTTAATTGATTTTTGATTTAGTGTCAATTTGCTTCATCTACCTCATTAATTTACCTTTATACATTACACTATTAAGATTATGAAAAGAAGACAATTTATATTTACTGGTCTAGCGGGCTCAATTGGCGTAACAAGCTTATCAAGCTTTAGTACTTTATCAAATAATAATCCCTCAAACTTAAAAATATCTATCACACCCTGGTCGTTAATGCGAACTGGATATGGTGATAATGACCCTTTAGGCATTAATGTTTTTGACTATCCAGCAGTTGCAAAGTCAATAGGTTTTGAATTCATAGATCATGAAATGTTTCATTTTCCCCCAAACCTTAATAAAAAACATTTAGCTACAATGAATGCTAATATGAAAGCTGCAGGAGTGAAAAGTGGAGTATTTCTAACTGGGGGTGTTGGAGATATTGGAGATAAAAACCTCACAAAAAGAAAAAAAGCATTAAAAACCTATAAATATTGGGTAGACATCGCCTCTGAACTAGGCTGCAAAAGCATGCGTAATGTATGTGGTGAGAATATCACCATACCATTTGATGAAAAACTAAATTATGTAATAGAAGGAGTCTCTGAATTAGGAAATTATGCAGCAACAAAGAATATTTCTTTATTGATAGAAAATCATAATGGATATTCTTCAAGTCCAGAATGGATGATCTCTTTAATGGAAGCCGTGAATCTTAAAAATGTTGGTGTTTTAGGGGACTTCACTAACTGGACTCTTAAGCGCAACCCAGATACCTTTTATCCAGATCCTTATAAAGGGATCGAATTACTTGCTCCTTATATCCGTGCTGTCAGTGCGAAATCATCTGAATTTACGTCTGAAGGAGAGGAAATCACAATCGATTATAAACGTATGTTTGAAGTGCTTAAAAAAGCTCCACAGTTAGAATTTATTGGCGTTGAATTTTTTGGGAATAAAATTTCAAGAAAAGAAGGCGCTATTCGAACTAAAGAACTAATTGAAAAAGTTATTTAAGAGTTAATCCGTTTGTTATCTAGTAAGGTATATCCAACCCTCTTTATCCGAAATTCCGTCTGATTCTAAATCTATTTTATAGAAATAACTCCCTGATGGGATTTCATTTTTTTGATTTCCAGAAGGCCAATTATTTTGATAACGTTTTGAAGAATAAATCAATGCGCCAGTTCTTGTGTATATAAAAACTTGGTTGTTTGGGTAAGCATCTATTTTAATAACTTTCCATGTGTCATTAATTCCATCCCCATTATCTGAAACAAACTCGTTGATCAAAAAATCATCATAGCTTGCTGGATTTGGATCAATCGAATCTTCAATTCCATCATTGTCTTTATCTAAATCCAAACAATCTATAATACCATCATTATCGAAATCTGGACTCAATGAATTTGAATCTTTAGGGTTAGAACCGCAACTAATTTCATCTTCATCGGTTTGCCCATCATTATCATCATCGAGATCACATAAATCTCCTTGTCCGTCTTGATCAAAATCATTTTGGAGAGGATTCGCTAGACCTAAACAATTATCACATACATCACCTATTGCATCTAGATCTTCATCTAGCTGATTAAAATTATCAATTGAAATACAATTATCACATGCATCTCCCCTACCATCATTATCAAAATCTAATTGATTAGGATTTGGTATCTCTGGACAATTATCGCCAATCCCTATATAACCATCTCCATCTGAATCTAAATAACCTGGGAATTCATTAACATTTAAGGGATCTGTTTCAGCAGCAATTTCTGCTTCATCAATAAAGCCATCGTTATCATCATCAATATCTAAACAATCAGGTATACCATCAAAATCAGTATCATTTGCTCTTGAAAGATTGTTCAAAGGATCGGAACCGCATTCAAGTTCAACAAGATCACTTTGACCATCGTTATCATCATCAGTATCATAAAAATCTATCTCTAAATCTAGATCAGTATCTAAGGGATAACTAGAATTATCCAAAGGATCCGTCCCAACTATAATTTCTAATGTATCTAAAAAACCATCTCCATCATCATCAACATCATCTAAATCAATAATACCGTCTGAATCAGTATCTAAGGGAATACTGTTACTATCTATAGGATCACTTCCAGCTAAGATTTCTATTGTATCAAGAAAACCATCATTATCATCATCAGTATCACTATTATTACCAATACCGTCAAGATCAGTGTCTACCCATTCAGTTGGATCATTGGGAAATGCATCAATTGAATCCTCTACCCCGTCTCCATCACTATCAGAAACTGCAGGCGAAGAACCTGAAGCTGTGACACATGAATTTAAATCATCAGTAACAGTTAAGTTAACAGTCACTGAAGTTGTATTTCCAGATGGATCAGACACCGAAAAGGTAATTTGCTGTGTACCAACACTAGTACAATCTAGGGTTGAATTTATTAGTGTTTTTGATTTTCTGTTAAATAAAGATTTATTTGTAGTTGATGAGTTTTGAGTAAGTTTATAAGAATATTTTAAATCATCTACAACGTGATAATTTGTTGAATTTCCTGTTCTAGCTGCAAAATGCATGTACCATTTAGATAACTCAGATGAATCAAATCCAGATAATATTTTATTACTAAAGTTTAAGCCAAAACCAGAGAAATCAAGACCATTTTTATCGTAGTTAATTGTTATTAAATTATTTCTTGAAAAACTTTCAGTATTGTTAGATGCAATCAGATTTCCATTCCAAAATACTTTTTCAGCATTTTCATATTCATCAAAACTAATTGATAGCCCAGTGTCCGAGGGTTCATCTTCAAAATTAGAATATTGTACAAAATCTATTGAAGGACCAAAATTAAAACTCATACCATCAGCACCACTTCCTCCATATTGTTTATGGTTGAATTGAATTTTAAAATTATCTGAATTTGGTGTTTCTGGGTTGAATTTGAATATACCCCATGATTCTTCTGTTAGATTGGTTAGACTTAATACCCCATCACCAATTTTCGCATCCCCATTTAAATTACTCATCGGGGGTTTGTAACTAAAATCTATAGTTTTTACAACTGAATTAATTGTCTCTATTTTTGAGCCTTTTATTACATAACTCTCAATTGTACAATTATCAGTACTCCCATTATCAAAAAGTTCCCACGAAATATTCATAGTAGAAAGCTGATCTAATGAAATAACAAGGTCTTGAGCTCTGGCAACTGGGGCTTCAACATCATTTACAGTTACAAGCTGAACCGCCGAAGTAGCATTTCCAAAAGTATCGGTCACAGTCCATGTTACGGAGGTTACACCAATTGGAAACACATTCCCAATTGGAGCATCATTTCCATAGGAATCCACGCCACAATCGTCATTAACAATTACAGTCCCTAAGTCAATTCCAGAGGCTAAACAAGAGCCTGTATCAGCATTAACTACTACATCACCTTGTAATACTAAAGTAGGGTTTGTATTGTCTGAAAAAGTTACTCTTTGAGTTACTGTTGTAATATTTCCAGCGGTATCACTCGCGGTCCAAGTAATAATTGTTACTCCAGAAGGAAAACTGTCAGGAGCATTATTGGAATAGGTTACATTACAGTTATCTGAAACTGTTGGAACTCCTAAAACAATAACACAGGATTGAGAATTAATATCTGCTGGTGGTATAATAATCGGTACGGTGGTATCTGATACATTAACAGTCTGGTAAGAAAGAGTTTCATTTCCTGATGCATCCACCACACTCCATGTTACCGTTGTTGTTCCAATAGGAAAACTGTCCGGGGCATTATGGGTTACAGAAGCCACGCCGCAATTATCACTTGATGTTGGAGTCCCTAAAGAAACACCAGTTGCAACACAAGAATCAGAGTCTGTAGTGATAGTAAGGCTTACTGGCGGTGTATTTAAAGGGGCTATGGTATCTGAAACTGTAACTAATTGAGTTGCAGAAACAGTATTCCCCTGGTTATCTGTGACCTGCCATAATACCGCTGTTACTCCAGGTAAAAAAGAGACTGGGGCGTTATTTGCAGGCGTTCCAACACCACAATTATCTGTGGCTGAAGCTACACCAATAGTAACACTACAATTTGAACTCACAATATCTGCGGGAATTGTCAATACCGGAAATTCATTGTCTTCGACTCTAATGAGTTGCGTTTGAGTTACGGTATTACTTGCACTATCAGTAATGGTCCAAGTAATGGTTGTTACTCCTAAAGGAAAGGTGCCAGGAGCATCATTTTCTATAGAAGCTATAGCACAATTATCTGTAGCAGTTACCGTTCCAGTGGTTAAAAGTGTCGCAGAACAACTTCCTGTATCGGTTCCAATGGTAATATCTGACGGCATTATAACTGTTGGTAGAATTACGTCACTAGGATCAACCACTACATCTTTTGTCAATCCATACACTGAACCATCAACTAAAGTTGACGAAATAGTCACGGTATAGGTTGTAAATTGATTACTTGGTGGATAAAGTTTTGAATAAACTAATGTAGTACCTGAAGCTGCAACGCTTTCAATATCATCTAGGCCAAAATCCATTGTCCAGGTTGCAGTTGCTGCTGGAATTGCTTTAATTACCACATCATCAAGACCCCAGTTGTCATAAGTAGGTCCACTATTATTTGGTTGGTACCATAGGAAAAGTGTGTTTGTAGTTTGAGCAGCTTCAGGAATTGAAATATCATTAGGATACCACGAATACCATGGTTTTAACTTATTTCTATCAGTGTCCCATCCGTCAAAAATTTGAACATAATTATCTCCGTTATTAATAGAGTAGTATAGATATACTTCTTCATTGGGAGCATCACCATCTTCACACCTACCAGTCCCATGGTCATCAGCACCATAGCGAATCAAAAACTCTATACTTCCACCTTGAGAAACGTCTACCGAAGATGTTTGCACATATCTACGACCAAAACCAAAGCGATCACCAGGTCCAGATGTCGTGGTTGCCCAAAAATAATTTGAATTATCTGGAGTATTTCCTGTAGCTGCATTACATGGCTGTGAGATACTGAATGGAGAAGTAATCCAACCTGTAGGTAAAGCGCCATCATTAAAATCAAATTCAGTAACACTTATTTCATTAGGTACATTTTCTATGTCAAACTCAAATAAAGTACCACTACATGTTGTAGATGATGGGGTACCACTAAACTTCATTTCCTGACTTAAAGCAAAAAAAGAAAAAAGAAAAAAGAAAAAATTAATATACTTCAACTAGACTTATATTTGAGAGTGAAAAAATTTCTAGGCTTTTTGATGATTTTTTAGGATTTTCTTGCTTAAATATTTTTAAATCTATAGGGTTATAATCACAGCTACCCGTTCTTACCTCATTAGGCTTAAGAACAAAAGCAACTTTATGTTCTTCATTTTCGTTTTCTTGAACACCTTTGTGAAAATTAATCACCATTGTCTCATCAGCTTTATTGATTATTCGAATTAAATAATATTCAAAACTTAAATCAAGTTTTTTACTTCCACAAATAGATGAAGTGTATTCGATTTTTATTTGTTCATTCTCATAATAAGGAGACCAATTTTCTTGAAGAGGTATAGAGAAATATAAAACAAATTGAATTAAAATTAATGACATATAAGTTGTTATGATAATAGTATAAATTTAGTGATTTTTAATTACTAAAAGTTTAAAAATGAAGTATTTACTATCTTTGAGGATATCTTATTAAAAATAATATTTAGTTTAAAAAAAATGCTCAAAGCAGTAATATTTGATATGGATGGGGTTATTGTTGATAGTGAACCTATTCATCATGCGGCTTACCAAAAAACGTTTAATGAGTTTGAAATTGAGGTTTCACCAGAACTTTATGCTTCATTCACTGGGAAAGCTACTCTTCCAATTTGTGAATATATTTGTTCTTCATTTAATTTAAAAATTTCTCCTGAAATATTAGTTGCTTGCAAGCGTAAATATTTTAGTCAATTATTTGATCAAGACACTTCCTTTAAGCTTTTAGACGGTGTTTTAGAATTAATACAAGAATATCATGAAAAAGCGCTCACCCTTGTGCTGGCCTCCTCTGCTTCTATGGTAAATATCAATCGAATTTTTAAACGATTCGATTTAGACCCTTATTTCATTTCAAAACATAGTGGTGCCGATCTTAAAGCATCAAAACCTCATCCTGAAATTTTTAAAAATGCTGCTAAAGCTTCTGGTTTCTTACCTTCAGAATGTATCGTAATTGAAGACTCTACAAATGGTATTACTGCAGCAAAAGCAGCTGGTATTTATTGTGTAGGATACAATAGTGTTCATTCAAAAAATCAATCTTATGATGGCGCAGATCTAATCATTACAAATTTCAGTGAAATTTCGTTTGATAAAATCACTACGTTTTTTAATACAAAAAATTAATCACAATCACAGTTTTCGCAATCACAAGGCTTACAAGTACATCTGTAACACATAGCGGCCTTACATGGCGCACAATCACACTTACATTCTAGCTCTACTGAATTTTCCATAATCAGTAAGGTACAGAAATTATTGTGCTTCCATTGACAAGAGCTTGATAAATCATTTTCATTAATTAAGTTAATATTATTCAATAAAGTATTTTTTAACAAAATTGGGTATCTATATATTTCTTTTTAATATTTTTAATCTATGGAAAAAAATATTTTTGGGACTCCTCTTATTTCATGCTGTACTGATCCGATTACGGGTTACTTTAGAGATGGTTTTTGTAGGACTATTTCAGAAGATACAGGAACGCACACAGTATGCGCGAAAGTTACGCAGGAGTTTTTAGACTTTTCTGCAGCGAAAGGCAATGACCTAATCACTCCAATAGCTCAATGGCAATTTCCAGGGTTAAAACCCGGAGATATTTGGTGTTTATGTATTTCACGTTGGCTACAAGCTGAAAAAGTAGGAAAAGCTCCACCTATTTTTTTAGAAGCAACCCATGAAAAAACATTAGACTATGCTTCGTTAGAATTATTAATTAAATATGCAGTTAAATCTTAAAAAGGGAGCCTCTGGGCTTGTTCTGAACCTTTAATATTTGTTTAGAATGTAAAAACTTTGCTGCTGCTGCAGAATCATTTACTTTGGGAGTAGTTCGCTGAATCATTTCTGCTTCAAATTCAGTTAAAACACTTTTTCTGATTCCAACTTCTCTCCACTTTGAAGAAGGTTGGCACCCACGTGATATTCCTCGGGCCAGTGCAAGTGCATCTAATAAAGCTTGATTTGCACCTTGGCCCTTAAATGGGCTCATAGGGTGAGCTGCATCTCCAATTAAGGAAACTTCTCCTAAGCTTTGCATAGCTTCAGGCTTTAGTATTTCTCGATCGTATACTGGATATCCTGAAATATTAGCTTCTGATGTTGCTTTTAAAATTTGAGGGACCGGATTGTGCCATTGGGTTCTTCTACTTGCCTCATTTTTTAATTCTTTAAGCCCTTTAGTACTTAGGGCCTTAGCCTCAGTTTCTGATAAAGGAAAACTAAGTTGCCACATAACTGAGTCTTTCGCATAAGGCATCATATAAATACGTTCTTTACCATTTGCAGTTTGAAATACTGTCGCTGAATCTAGCAAAGGGCTTTCTAGATCTTTAAGTTTTTTCAAAGGACAAATTCCTAATATCACAATACATCCCAAATAATGTAAAGAATCATTATCCTTTAAAGGCATCAGCTTTCGAACAGTACTTCGAATTCCGTCTGCCCCCACTACTAAATCTGCACTTGTTTCCCTTAAATTACCATTTACTTTAAAACGTAACTTAACCCCTTTAGTAGTATCTTTTTGAATTGCAACGAGCTTATGGTCCCATTTCACAAAATTAGATCCACCAAGTTGGTTAAGTAATTCTAAGCGCAAAGATTGACGCGCAATATGAATATTTGAAGGCTTTAAAGCAGAAACTTCCTTTGTTGGCATCCACTTCCTCATACCCCATTCACCAATTACTTTTCCCTCAGTTGTGTGTACGACATGTCTTGATGAAACCACACCCTGATCTAATTTGAAAAGTCCAAAACCCTTAATAGATTTACTCGCTTGTTGTAATGTAAGCCCATATCCCTGAGAGCGATCTTCAAAATTAGTATCACGTTCGTAAAGAGTAAAAGGAATACTCCGGTGTAAACAAGCTACTGCCAAGGCTACTCCAGCAATTCCACCACCAATAATAGCAAGGTTAGGATATAGATTTTTATTAGCTGAGGGAGGGACTTCAGAAATAATAAGTCCTGAGCCCTTGCAAGTTTTACATGCATATAGATGTCGCTTTAAGATAGTAGTAGTATTTTCTCCAGCGCTATTTTTATTAAATTGAAGAACGCCCTTTTGGAAATTCTGCTTACTAACTTTAGAAAGTTTCCTGCTAATTTTTCCTTGACCATTACACTTCTTACATACAATCCAACTATTCACTTAATTTTTTTTCAAATTAAACAAAGATAAATTTATCATATAAAAAAAGTCTTTAAAGCTGATATACTACTCTAAAAGTTAAGAATCTTGGCTGAATAAATGTTACAGAATTAAAAACAGATATATTATTCGCATTATTTCTTACTTGAGAATTTACATTCAATAAGTTAGTACCCTTTAACTCATATTCCCATTTCGCGTCTTTATCTTTTCTATAAGAAAGTGTTGCCTCCCAAATTTGAAAGGACTCAGATTCTCCATCTACTTGATCTTGGGTAGTTAAGCTATAATTAGTTTTAAAAGTGAATTTTTCAACTATAAATGCATCAAACTCTAAAGAAGGAACTGTAGTAATAAATTTAGTTTCTCTACTACCCTGAATATTGTTTGTTATACTATACCGGTATCGAAGACTAATATTAGGAGCAACCTTAAAATTCGTTCTAATACCTGGAGTAAATGTTTGGGTAAACCTTTCGTTTAACGATTGTCTATCTTGAATAAATTGATTGATTTTACTGTAATTAAAATTAGTATTCAAACTGGCTCTTACTTTACCAAATGTTCTTTGAATACGTCCAAAAATATTAAAGTTTTCATCAGCAAAATTTGAGTTAAAAAAAGTACTTGTACGAATTACATTTTCAAAATTTGTTAACCCTCTAATTTGATCAATGTTATTAGAATAAGAAGCTCTTGCAAAAACATTAGTATAATTAAAAAGATTAAAACTGCTGTAGAGTAAGCTCAAATTATGTGACAGTGCATTTTGTAAATCAGGTTCTCCATATTGCAAGCTATTATAATCATTAAAAACTAGACCTCGTGCCAATCGTGTTACATCTGTAAATTGATTACGCATATTATAATTAAAAGTCAGTGACTCTCCTTTCTTTAGTTGGATTCTAGTTTCAAAATCAGGCAATACTTTTAAAAATTTATCTGAAACAGTTTCGCCAAATTGAATGTTTTTATTTCCGTAAGCATGAACAGAAAAACCTGGTGTAAAGGTGAAAATACCAGTCTTAAATCGATAATGTGCACCAAGGTATACGTCTGTAAAAGTGTATTCTATATCATTTTTTGCTAATCCATTATTAAATAAAGGAATTGGCTGTAAATCAGATCCACTTGTCAGAAATTGAAAAATATTTGAATTGAATTTCTGTCGACTCAAAAGAGTACCCAGTGTTAGATTTATATTACTTTTCTGATTAATAATATGGTAATAATCGAGTTTAGCATCTAGCTGATTGGAAAGAATTTTTTTGTTTTGGCTTAGATTATAATTTTCCCGTGAAGTATCCAATCCTAGTGCTGATGCCGTTGAATCAAAAGGATCTAGTTCATCTGAATTATTTTCTAGTACTGCATTATAGAAAGGATTTTCATTTTTAATTAAATTTTGGGCAGCAAAAGCAAAAATATTATTCTCATCAAGGGTGTAATAATAACTAAGGTTTTGATTTATACTAAAAGGAGTTACTTCATCGAGTTGGTCTGTATTTCCAAGAATAGAAGAAAAGTTATTTTTTGTTTGAGAATCATTTGAAATCCTAGCTAAAATATCATAATCTACTTGATTCATGCCATTAGGCTTGTATGAGGCACTCAACTTAAGAAGTCCTTGATTTGAGAGTTCAGTATTTGATTGTTCTGTTGCCTCATCTGGGATGCCTAAATCTGGATTGGTATATTGAATTCGGTTAAATTCATTGGAAAGAATTCGACTATTGTTATAAATCAGAAAACCACTTAAATCTAGTGATTTTTTGGGGGAATAACTAAAATTCATCGTAGCCAGCTTGTTCTCTATTTTTAAAGCATTACGTTGGTTTGTTAAAAAATTCAAGCTGTTATCTCCAAGATTTATACTCGTTCCACTTTGTCTGCTTGGAGCATTAAACCCACCGCCAAAGCCTCTAATATCTCTTCTTGATAAAGCTACTTCGCCAATATTATTGAGATCACTTATAAAATTAATGCTGTATTTGGGATTATAATAAAATAATTTTGGTTGAACTAAATACAGATTTTCATCTGGAGAATCTCCAGCACCTGCAGTAACATTTCCAAACCAAAAACTTTCCTTACCCTGTTTTAATTTAATATTTATAGCAAAATTATTTTGGTTGTTTCTAACACCACTCAGCTGACCAACTTCAGCATAATTTCGTAAAACTTGAATTTTATCAACAGCACTTGACGGGATGTTTTTGGTGCCAATTTTGGTGTCACCGTCAAAAAAGTCTTTACCATTGACCATTAATTTATTGACAACTTTGCCCTCAACTTCAATTTGACCACTTTCATTAATTTCAACACCCGGTAGCTTATCAATTATATCCTCTAGTTTTCTTTCAGAGCCATTTTTAAATGAATCGGCATCATAAATCAAAGTATCGCCTCTTACCACTACTGGCATTTTGACAATTACTTCATCCAAGGCTATATCAGACCTTAATACAAAATCTTTTAAAATATCAGCTTCTTTAGTGTCCAGGGTTTCATTAATGGTTCTTAAACCTATGTAGCTAACCTGTATTTTATAGTTACTATTATTTTTAAGGTTCAACTTGTATTTACCCTTAATATCGGTAAGAACGTAAGATTCTAAATTATTTGTTTTTTGATCAATTGCTACTAAACTAGCAGATTCTAATGGGACTTTTAAGCTATCCTTAACAATACCTTCTAGTTTAACTTGTCCATAGGAGGTAAGGCTTAATAATAAAAAGAATATGAAAATGTTTTTAATCATAATTGGGTTAGATATTTAAAACTAAAATTTATAAGGAATAAATAATGATTGATGAATCCTCACTTTTAATTATTATTTCAATTTTTTGACAAGAATTAACAAAAAAAGTTTAATCCATGCGCTGAATTTGCACCCATTTTTTATACTGTTTATTTGAAATTAACAATTTTTGATGATTCCCAGAGGCTATAATTTTAACTTCATCAAGTGCTAAAATTACATCTGCTTTTTTAATAGTAGAAAGTCGGTGAGCATTAACTAGTAAAGTTCGATTTAACCTCTTCTTCTACCTCGGTTATTTCTCATTTCAAGCATTTTACTCTGAACTGTTTCACTGTAATTTATTTTATTAATCTCTTTTCCTTTATTGGGAGATTTAATTTCGATTTTTTCTTTAGGATTTATAATCACTTGTGAGCAAAGCATGGTTGTATTGCCTGCGCTAACTTCTAAAATAAGTCCAGGAAGACCCCAATATTCAGCAGGGCCATGATTTAATGGAATTTGAAGTGTATACCAAGCTTCAACTGAAGTCAATTCAATGTCTTTATTCTCTTGATCAGAAGATAAATCATTCCAAGAAAAATCATACCAGGTTAATTCATCAGTAGGAATAACTGCCGTTGCTTTAAAGCACAAATATTGTCCAATTTGTTTGGATTCTGAACCCATTTTCCATTCAATTTTTTGTAATTCATCTTTCACTAAAAAACGCTTTCCATAAAACTCCTGTGCCTGGATTAATTGATTACTACTAACATTTTTATACTGTTTGCCTCTTGCAAAATTACTTCCCCATGAATCAGTGGCTCCAGAAATTGCATCTACCTTTTCTTCTTCTTTAAATATGGACTCATCTTTATCAAAGGTTAGAACGTAGGTTTTTTCTAATCTGTTTTTTAGTCGATTTTTAATGTCTTTTTTTTGGACTTCACTCATTCTTGCTCCCCACGATCCTAAATCCATGGTAGATTTAGAAAAGTAATACGCCTTGCCTTGAAAATCTTGAATTTCATCAAAATTACTTGGAATAGTTGTTCCTATAAAAGAAAATATTGTGGCTAAAAAAATATTGAATAATTGTAAATACATAATTGAGTTTTAGTAGATCAATAAAAGTACAACAAAATTAAATGCTTGTCCTAAATCCAAATTCATAAAAAGACAACCATTACATTACTTTAGGTATTCTGTCCCTATTAGTTTTAGTTTATCTACTCTAGATAATTTCTTAATGAAACTTTCACGTTTAGATGCGGTTGATTTGTCATGATTTTTTTCTAAATAAACCAAATTTACTGGTCTTCGATTTCTTGTATATTTAGCACCTTTATTAGAATCGTTATGCTCAACGATTCTTCTTTCTGGATCTGTTGTAATTCCAGTGTACAATGTTTTATCGAAACACTCAACTATGTAAACACACCAATCTTTATTTTTTTGCATTATTAAAAATATTTAGAAAGCTTAGTTTGATATATCATTAATTTCGATTAACAAAAAAACTGCTATTGGTTTAAAGCAAATGATTTCGTCGATTCGAGCTAAAACTCCATCAGTAGTATCACCCCCCCCCTATTCCTCTGTTTTTGATATTGGAATAATTTAATCTTTCACTCCAACTGAATGCCATAGGCGGTAATACTATTCCCTAAAAGAAAATATCATTTAATTTTAAAGGTTTCATTTAAAATTCTTTAATTACTTTTTTATAATTCTATTTACCCCAATCATCATGGTATTTTAATACTACATCTTCACTTGGATAAAAAAATCTAGAGCTGGATTATCTTGTTGAGAAAAAGAAAAAAAGTTAAAGTAAATAATATTGAGGAAGTTTTTTTTAATTGAAAGATATAAAATTCAAGGCTATTGTACTATGAGAATTTTATGTGATAAAACTATATACTCTTTATGTAAGAGTTTAAGTCTTGGTCATCTTTTAAATTTAATATTTTTGATAATCTATAGCGCTGGGTTTCGACAGTTCTTAATGAAACACCACTAAGAGTAGCTATTTCATTATTATTCTCATTCATCTTTATGTAAGCAACAAGTCTGAGATAAGTTTGAGATAAATCATGTTTTGATTTCAAGTTTTCATAGAATCCTGGATATACTTGAGTAAATATTTTGTCAAATTCTTCATAGGATTTTTTAGCATTAATAACACTTGAAATTTCTTTTTTCACCTTCTCTGGTGAAATTTTATCAACTTTAGAATTAAGGTTTATTAGAAATTCATTTCTTTGCATAATGAAATTTGCTTTGCTCACTAATTCTATGTTTTTGGAATCAAGCTCATTCATAATTTGTTTCTTTTCTAAATCTAAACGTGAATTTTTTTCTTTTTGATAATTATAATTAAAAAAAAGAATTATAACAATTGCAAGGATTGATAAAATGAATATTATATAGAAAGATTGATTTTTAATGTACTTTATTTTATTTAGATTCAATTCTTTTTGTTTTTCAGATAATATAAGTTGACTTTCTAAATCACTAAACTCAATATTTCTAATTTGATTCTGTTTTTTTAAATAATAATTCAAAGAATCATTTATCGATAATATTTCTTTAGTTCTGCTTTGTGCAGCCAATACTTTTTGAAGTAATTGTAAATTCTCTATTTTATTTGTGACATTTCTGTCATCTGACTCTAGAAGGTTTAAAACAAGTTCTTCAGAGTCATTGAACCGTTTAAGGTCATATAAACAATTTGCTATTAAAATATCAACTTGTTGTTTATGTAATTGTGGGAAATCATAAATTATACTTTTTGCTTTATTATAAGCCTCTAATGCCTCTAGGAGTTGACCATTTGATTTTAGATATGAAGCATAGGTTGAAATAATTTGTGAATAAAAAAGATCACTCTCCAGTGAAACTGTTTTACTGAATGATTCATGTAATTTTTGAGCCTTGCTTAAATAGTTAAGTCCTAATTCGGCTCTTTGGGTATTGAAATAAAGAAAAATTAATCTTGAATAAGAAAATAGTATATCAGTTTTCCTGTCAAATTCAAGTCTCCTTTGCAAGGAATTTTTAAAATATACCTCAGCTTGATCGAAATTGCCCTCTTTTATTGAGATCGACCCAAAAGTATCATCAACTGAACTTAATCCAAAATTTTTCTGTCCAAAAATATCATCAGCTGAATTTAATCCAGAATTATTCCCTAAATTAAATTCAATTAAATTAAAGTTTTCAGTTGCCTCAAGAAGTAATTTTTTTGATTTTTCAAATCTGTCATTAATAAAGTAAACATTTGCTAAAATAAATAAAACCCACGGGGGTTTATTTATTAATTTATTTTTTCTATCCTGGGTTGGAACTAATTCATAAATAGCTAGGGATCTAGATAAATATTTAAATGTCTGTTCATACTCTTTAGCTAAATAAAAACTTTCGCCTAATTTGAAATAAATTTCATATAATTCATATGAAATTTCATTAATATCTTTTCTTTCTAGTGCTTCAAATCCAAATTTTAATGCTTTGTCAGGATTAAATCCTTTATAAAAATCCATTGAATCTAATGAAGAACTCCACTCTTGGGCATAAAATGATTGAAATATCATTAAAAAAAGAAGGCTAAGAAGTAATGATTTTTTCAAAAATATATATTAATATAATTAATCTAATATACACTACTTATTAATAAAATTATAAGCAATTACATAATATAATTTAAATTTTTGTAGTATAAATGTAGTAGTATATTTTAAGAATTTATGGAATTGACGTATGATTGTAGTACATGATTTATACTTATTCATATACACAAAATGTATCTTCGGCACTAGATTTAACTAAAATAATTATAATATGAAAATATACAAACACATTATATTTACTTCATTTTTATTCTTTGTTTTTTCGATTTCGTTAAATGCGCAGTCAATTTCAGGGATAATTAATGACAGTGAAGGTTTACCTCTGCCAGGGGCTACGATCCAAAATTTAAACACTTTGGATGGAGTTTCAACAGACTTTGACGGTAAATTTAATATTGATGCATCTTTAGATGATGTATTAGAAATTTCTTTTATTGGTTTTGAAACTTTTCAACTCAAAATTTCAAATCTCTCTGATGATTTCACTATTCAACTTGAACTTGGGAATGAATTAGATGAAGTAGTTGTTTCTTCTTTTGGATTTGAGAAAAAAACAAAGGCACTAGGTTACTCAGTTACCCAAGTAGAAGGAGATGAGATGAGTAGAGTGAAATCTACAAATCCTTTACAAGCTCTAAGGGGAAAAGTTGCAGGTGTAAACATCAGTAACAATGCTTCTGGAATAAAAGGCTCTACAAGAGTTGTAATTCGAGGGAGTAGTTCTTTTAATGGTTCTAATCAACCTCTCTATATAATCGATGGTATCTCTATTCAAAACGAACAGCTAGGAACTGCAGGTGAATGGGGTGGGATTGATGGTGGAGATGGTTTATCTACAATCAACCCGGATGACATTAAGTCAATTAGTGTACTAAAAGGTGGAGCAGCAGCTGCTCTTTACGGATCTAGAGCATCAAATGGTGTAATATTAATTACTACAAAAGATGGTGGCCTTGAAAGACAAGGTCTTGGAGTTGAAATTTCTAACCAAACGATTTTCACCCAAATTAATGATAATTTTAATCCACAAATGTCTTATGGAAACGGTTTATTAGGAGTCGCATCTACTAATTCACTAGATCCTTTCAATTCATGGGGACCTAAATTAAGCTCAGGTACAAAATTATACGACAACATGAATACGTTGTATGATACAGGTTTAGCTATGACAAATTCTGTTGCTTTCACATCCAATACAGAAAAGGGAAGTACACGAGTTTCTTTTACTAATCTAGAAGCATCAGATGTAATTGACACATCAGAACTAAAAAGAAATTCATTAAACTTAACTACAGTTCAGAATCTTTCAGATAAACTAACTGTTAAGGCAAGTATTAAATATAATGAAACAAGAGAAAAAGGTAATGTTGTTATGGGTACATCTCCAGCTAGTCCAAATGAAACCATAAGAAACTTTACCCCAGAAATTGATGTTCGTGATTACTTAGGAGAATTTGGTAATGGAACTACTGACGGAATAAACGAACTTTTACCTTCAACTAGTATTTATTCAACAAATCCATGGTTTGCGAAAAATAATAATCCTATTTCTGTTTATAGAGATCGTTTATTAGCATCTACTAGTATTCAATACAACATAAATGAATATTTATATGCAAAACTTCAAGCTGGATTTGATAGAAATACAAATCACTTTAATAATACCACTGGACAAGGTGGAAACTTGAACTTCCCTGGAATATCATTTTTCCCTAAAGGAGATCTATATCAACAAACTCAGACGATTAAACAACATGACGCTGATTTTTTTATTGGGACCAATGGAATTAATATTACTAATGATTTTTCATTTAACGGATTTATTGGAACAGGAACGTTTGCATTTGAATCTGAAGCAGTTGGAGTACTAGGAAGAAATACTGTAATTCCAGGTTTGCTCACAATACAAAACACAGAAAATCAAGCAGCATTATATCAATATGGTAAGAAACAGATAAATTCTACTTATGCTAATGCTGAGTTTGATTATCAAGATAAAATTTTCTTAACCGTTACAGCCCGTAATGACTGGTTTTCAACTCTATCAGCAGTTGGAAAAGAAACTCCAAATAATGATTTATATGGATCAGCAAGTTTATCTGTAATCCTTTCAGACCTAGTAGAGCTTCCAAGCTTTTTAAGTTTTGCTAAGTTAAGAGGTGGATTTTCACAAGTAGCAGGTGGAGCTGGAAATCCTTATTCACTCTCCCTGACATACGGTTTAATAGGTCAAGGTCATTTAGGATCTCCATTAGGAGCAATAAATGGAGGTAATATTCCTAATGTGACAATAACTCCTTTTCAGAAAGACGAAACAGAAATTGGTTTGGACATGAAAATGTTTAATAATAAATTATCACTTGATATTGCTTATTATGAAAATAAAACTACTGGAGATATTGTAAACGCTGCAACTTCCCGTGCATCAGGATATACTGCAACTACTATCAATCTTGGAGAGATGACCAACCAGGGTGTTGAGATTTTGTTAAGAGGAACTGTAATTGATAAAGAAGATTTATCTTTAGATTTATCTCTAAATTATGCGAATAATCAAAGTAATGTAGTTAAAACCGATGAAAACGGAAATTTATTACAAATAGCAGTAGGTTCATTATTTAACTCATTTATTGGAGCTAAGGAAGGTGAACCTTTTGGAGTTATTTATGGAACATCTTTTTTAAGAGATGATCAGGGAAGAGTTATTCATAAATTAATTGACGGAGTTCCAATCGCTCAACAAGAAAATGTGAGTAAAGTTCTTGGACTAGGAGTTGCTCCAACTCAGATAGGTTTTGGAGGTGATTTAAGTTATAAGAATTTCTCACTGTACGTATTTTTTGAGGGCAAATTTGGAGGAAGTATCATATCAGACACTAATTCACGTATGAAACAATTGGGAAGACATCAAATCACAGTTCCAGCTGGAGGTAGAGAAGTTGGATTTACTCCAGACGGAGTAATGGATGATGGAAGTGCTGTGCCATTAGTTGCGGGAAGTGATATTCAAAAATATTGGAATACAGCAGCTAGATTCGATATTGGAGAAGAAAATGTATATACAAATGATTTCATAAGAATTAGTCAACTATCACTTAATTACAGATTTCCTCAAGAAGTGTTACAAGGAACTTTTATCAAAAGCGCAAACGTAGCTTTAGTGGGGAATAATTTAGGATTTATTTTCAAAGATGTTCCTAATATTGATCCCGAATCATTCAACAGAGCAAGCACGAATGCTCAAGGAATAGAGGGTATTGGTATGCCAATAGGTGAATCTCTAGGTCTTTCAATTAACTTAAAACTATAATCTAAGATGAAAAAATTAAATATTTTATTATTAACAATATCATTTGCACTTTTATCGTGTGACTATGATGAAGGTTTCGAAGAGATGAATGTTGATCCAACAGCGAGTACATCTCTAGATGTAAATCAAAAATTTGCATATTTATTTCTAAAGTCTGCTAGTGATGAATATGAATACACATATACTGAAGTTCTTTGTGCAGCGCAGCTAGTTCAGCA
>CAJQQG010000007.1 GCA_905480425.1 uncultured Flavobacteriaceae bacterium
TCATCCTGAAAGATATGCCACCCTTCAAGCGAATTATTTACAATAAGATTATCCCATTCAGATGTTTTTGGACTGCACCCAAGAATCAATAATAAACATAAGTATTTAATTTTTTTCATGAAAAAATTAGTGCAAATTTTGATCTAATTATTTGATGAGCTCTCTTCTGAAATTTCTTCTTCAACTTCAGGAACAAAGAAATCCTTTTTATCAGCGTTCCATACGAATTTAGTATCTGCTTTTTTAGTCTCAGGATCATAGGTAACCTCAACATATTTATAACGATCTACACCTTCCATTTTAACTTGAATAATAAAAGTGTGAAAATGATACTTATCGAAAGGGCTCACAAAGGTGGTATAGGAATCCCATATAATATTTCTAGTTCTAGCTACGGTGGGGAATTTTTGCTCAACTAAAAATTTTAATATTTTATTTATTTCTATTACGTTTATTGGTGTGATTTCACCATTTTCATTTTCCTCGAAAGACTGATGTTGTTCAACAAATGAATCTAATGATAAATCACTTTGCTGGGATTGAATCGAATTAGTTAAAAAGAAAGCAGAGATTACTAACAATATTTTAAACTTAATCATAATATATAATTTTATTGTTTACACTATAAAAATATAAATTCTTATGGTTTAGGGAAGCTTTTATAGGCATTCATTTTTAAATCTATCAAAAAATATTTTATCATACAAACAATCTGTACTTTTAAATTATGAAAAAAACACCAATAGAAGTGTTTGGTGAATGGGTGTCGATGGGTAAAGATGAAGGCATGGAAAAAAACCATGAAGAATCAGTTAAGAATATGGTTTCATTTGCAACAAAAGACCTAACCAACTTCTCCTTTATTGATGCCGGATGTGGCAACGGGTGGGTAGTTCGTTCGGTAGCTTCTCTTCCAAATTGTATCCAAGCAACAGGAATAGACGGGGCTTTAAAAATGATTCAAAAAGCCAAAAAATTAGATCTTAAAAACAAATACATTTGTAATGATTTATTACTTTGGAAACCAAAAAACAAGGTAGATCTTGTTCACTCAATGGAAGTTTTCTATTATCTTAAAAAACCTCGAAAACTCATTCAACATGTGTTTTCCAATTGGTTAAAAGAAGGAGCAAGACTTATTATTGGCTTAGACTTTTATTCTGAAAATATCTTCTCTCATTCTTGGCCTGAAGAATGTGGAATTTCTATTATGTCACTATTTTCAGAATCAGAGTGGAAAACATTTTTCTTAGAAGTTGGCTTTAAAGAAATTTCTAGTTGGCATTCAGGTGTAAAGAAAAATTGGGGTGGCACTTTGATAATTACCGGAATAAAATAATAACTTTCACTTATTTTCTAGGTAGCGACCAGGTGCTAAAAATTTACTTACGAGTGAAAATAATCCGTGTGGAATAATTTTGAGTAAAAAAACAATGACTTTAAAAGTTATAGTGGGTACACATATTTTTTTTCCTTTTAAAGTTGCTTTTACCGCTTCTTCTGCCACTTGATAAGCTTCTTTTTTCATAAAACTGGGAACGCTATCCATTTCCTTTTGAACACCACTAGCTGTGTGAAAATTAGTTATAGTATACCCAGGACAAACAGCAGTAGAGGTGATTCCTTTATGATTATAGTTTAAATTTAATCCTTCACTAAAACGGTTCATAAATGTTTTTATAGGGCCATACAAGGTTTGAATTGAAGAGGGAGGCGCAAATGCAGCAACCGATGAAATAATCATGATACGTCCCTGACCTCTTTCTAACATATCTTGAATAAATTGCTTACAAAGAGAAATTACAGCAATGCCCAATACTCTAATAAATCGCTCTTCTTCATCCATAGGAGTTTGATCAAAAGAACCGGGAATAGCAAAGCCTGCATTATTTACTAGTATTTCAATTTGATATTCTTTATTCTTACAAAAGTCATAAAGTTGTTGTGGGGCCTCTTTTTCAGATAGATCAGATGATATAAAATCAACTTTCACAGAAAATTTTTTTGAAATTTCTTTTGAAATTTTTTTTAGAGTTTCATTACTCCTTGCTGTTAAGACCAAGTTAAAATTACGCTGGGCTAATGATTTTGCAATTTCAAGTCCAATACCTGAAGAGGCTCCCGTTATTAATGCATACTTTGAGTTCATAAAATATTATGTTCTTTTAAAATAAAATAACCTCCCAAAGTACTTAAAATAAAAACAATTATTCTTTAATAATCTTTGGATTACTATCCTTTTATTCATTAAAAATGAATAACCAAATTAATCCTCTTTTTTGAGTAAGTTGTGAAATCTATATAACTCACTTATCTTTGAGAAGTATAACAGATCAAAATGAAAAAGAGATACTACTCCTTTATTGTTTTTATATTATTTTTTTTAAACGGGCATGCCCAAGAAATGCTTTTTGATGATTTTTATTTTGAAATGGATTTTTTTGAAGCAAAAAAAATACTTAAATCAAATCAAAAAAAGCTCACCAATCTTGCTCTTGGAAAAGGAACAGTTTACGCCGTTAGAAAAAGATCTTTAGTATCCGAAGATAATAAGTTGATTAGTATTAATCTTTGGAGTAAAAAAAACTTAACAGTTAAAGAGGCTGAAAAATATTTAGTTATTAGCAGAAAGTTCTTTGAAAGTAATAATTACAATACCGTCTATGCTCAAGAAAATTGGTCTAATCCTATCTTAGTCAAGAAAAACCTTCCATGCATACGTTTTGTTGATAAAAACAAAACTGTAGTTATTGAATTTGATCCAAGGGGCCAAGGAGATACCTACAATGTATTTGTAACTTATTATAATTATGATTGGTTTCTCAAAAAAGCTAGAGGTGAAGAATAATTTATAAGTCTACATTAATCCCTAGCCCCAGGAGTTCCCTTAATTGCAGTTTACCAACTAAATCATCATCATACAAAAGGTGCATTATAAAATTTCCTGATATTTTATCGTTTACTTTAAAGCGAATATTGGTGTCCCAATCAAAATCTATATTTTGAGGTTTTTCTATATAATTAAGGTAAATACTTAGCTTATTTTCCCAAAAAATATTTTTCATGATTTGCGTTTTATAAAAACCGCTTACTCCAGCTCCTAAGAAAAACTTAGCATTTTTATCTTTGTCGACACCAAAGTATGTTTTTCCTAATAACAAATCATCCGTAAAACGACCTGAAACTAATAAAACTCTAGCCGATAAAGGAGAAAGATTTAACCAAAAATCATCTGCTCTTTTATAATATAATCCTAAACTCAATTGAACATAAGCCGGGGACAATATCTGAGATACTTTATCTCTTTTATCTACTCCTTCTTCAGAATAAAAACGGTAACCCGGAAGTAATTGTGTTTTAAAATTTAAAACACTCGAATAGCTCCAATATTCATTTATCTGTTTACCAACTATAGAGTTTATCTCAAATCGGTCATCTGCTTTTTTAAAAAACTTGTTTCCTGAAATAAAGGTAGTTCCTAAAGAGAGAATTATTTTATTATCCCAAACCAAGCCATTACGATAAGAATAATCTAAATTATAATCTAAACCAAAGAGAACGGTCATTGCACTTTCACCTCCAGAAATCCAATTTGAAAAATAGGCTTGATTAAAATTCAATCTAGTGTTCCCATAAAACTTAACTCTTTTGCCTCCAAGAGTAGACTGAATTACTGCATCAAAGGGAAGCTCTTCTTCAGTCGTTTCTTCTTGTGCATATAGCGAAGAATTTATCAATACAAACACAAATATGATTTTTAAAAAATGGATATTTAGAGGTTTAATAATTTAAAGTGTTTAAAAACAATCGTATTATAATTTTTTTATTTTGTAAAATTAAAAAAATGAAGCTAGAAAGAGTTCCTCTAATGAAAATTAAATGTTTTTCTTACTTTACAAGTATTATTTATCTCTAAAAATGAAAAAAATATTCAATGTGCTTTTATTGAGCTTTTTAATTTTCTCATTAAATGGATTTACTCAAGAAATTGACTCACTAGTATTCAAAACAGATCGTTTACTTGAGTTTGGAATAAAAAGCGAAGCCTATCCTGGAGCCCAAGTTTTGATTTTTAAAAATGACACCATTCGACTTAATAAAACCTATGGATTTCAAACCTATGATTCTCTAGTGCCAATTGAAAAACACCATTTATATGATTTAGCTTCTGTCACAAAGATTCTGGCAAGCACTCTGGCTTTTATGAAATTATATGAATTATATAATCTTAATTTAGATCAAAAAGTAGCAACTTATGTTCCTTCTCTTAAAAGAAGTAATAAAAAAAATAGTAGCCTTAGGGAGGTTCTTAGCCATAGCGGTGGTTGGGAACCCTACATTGCCCATCAAAACTTAGTGTTTAACAAAAGAGGACGCTTTAAAACTAGAACAATTTCTTACAAACAAAATAAAAAATTTCCGCTTCAAATTAGTGATTCCCTTTTTATACATAAAAAATATTTTAAAAAAATATACCGAAGAATTAGAAAAACAAAACTAAATAATTTAGGTGAGTATAGATATTCCGGTTTATGGTTTTTCTTACTTCCTGAAATAACAAAACAACTCAGCGGAAGTTCATTTTCTGAATTTCTACAAACTTATTTTTACACACCACTAAAAACAGAAAGACTTGGTTTTTTGCCTTCAAAAAAATATTCTAAAAGTGAAATAGTTCCGACAGAAAATGATAGTATTTTTAGAAAACAACTTGTTCAAGGATGGGTTCATGATGAAGCAGCGGCAATGATGGGGGGTATTTCAGGGAATGCGGGTTTGTTTAGTAACGCAGCATCACTTAAACCTCTTCTTCAAATGCTACTTCAAAACGGGAACTATAATGGCAAACAATATTTAAAACCTGAGACAATTAAAAAGTTTACTCAAAGAAGCTATCCCAATAGTAATAACAGACGTGGGTTGGGGTTTGACAAACCTTCAATTGACCCTGAAAGTAACTACCCTTCTCTCCTTGCTAGTCCTTCTAGTTATGGACACAGTGGATTTACCGGTACATTTATATGGGTTGACCCAACCAATAAATGTTTTTTAATATTCTTAAGTAACCGAGTATATCCTTCACGAAATCAAAGAAAATTATATAGCTTAGATATTCGTGGTAAATTATTAGATTATGCCATTCAATTTTAAACTTTTATACCTTTTGGGAATCACATCTCAATTTTTATTAGCTCAAAAGCTACATGAAAATTTTGTGTTAATTAAAGACTTCATTCCTTCTATTACAATTGAAATGCGCTATGCTACTAATAATAATTTCACTGGAAGACCAATACCAGGTTATGGCTCAAGAGAAGCAGTAATAACAATTGCGACAGCAAGTGCCCTAAAAAAAGTACAGAAGGAACTTAATAAGCTTGGTCTTGGACTAAAAATTTTTGATGCATATCGGCCACAAAAAGCTGTTAACTATTTCATTAAATGGTCAGATCAGCCCAACGATACTATCATGAAAAGAAAATACTACCCCAATTTAAAAAAGAAAAAGCTTTTTGATTTGGGATATATTGCTTCAAAAAGCGGACATACAAGAGGTAGTACTGTTGACGTAACACTACTTTATGTGTCTGGTCCTGAAAAAGGAAAAGAAGTTGATATGGGAAGTGTTTGGGATTTATTTGGAGCACGCTCAGGATACGGGTATAAGGCTATTTCAATAATCCAAAAAGCAAACCGGAAACTCCTACGTGAACTTATGGTTGCTCATAAATTTTTACCTTACGATAAAGAATGGTGGCATTTTAGTCTTAATAACGAGCCTTACCCTGATACTTATTTTGACTTTATCGTTCATTAACAAAAATTAATTAATATATCATCTATGTGATTTAATATTCTTTATTAAGGAATTCTTATTTAGTTACTCTGAGATATTCTTGAGCTCCTTCATTCCATTTAAAATCACTTGTGATTTTTTTTGTCGCAGGGTTGTAATATACTTCTAAGAATCTTGGCCTATCTAAATCATTCATTTGCAATTGAACTACAAATGAGTGGTAATGATAAATATCATAATTACTAACAAAGGTATAGTAAGAATCCCAAACTATATTCATGATGAAATCTGATTTTGGATAACCATTTTTTATAAAAGTATCAATTTCACCATATATAAACATCAGCTCATCCTGTCTATCTCTATTAAAATATATGGTATTCTGAATCATTCCATCTGAAAATGATTTATGCTCAAAAATAAGTTGATTAAGCGTTGCTTTTTGAGGTTGATTTTTTATTCCTAAAGCAACAAGATCAGGTTGAAATTTTTGAATATTAATTTCGTCGTCTTTTAACACAAAACTTTTAAATTCTGTACTCCATTTATATCGTGTGGATATATCGTCTGAAGAGGGGAGGTAATCAATTTCTATATATCTAAATTCTTTATTCTTATTGATATAGACCCTAACAGTAAATGTTATAATATGAGACCTTAATGTTGGATTAATTGCTGTAGAATATGATTCCCAAATTACATTTCGAGAAGAATCAATATTTCCTAAGAATTCTTCTTCAATAAAAAATATAATACGATTGTTTAAAAAACGATCAACTGGAGTTATTAGGACATCATTAATATTTGATTTCATTAACTCGTGACGGTACATAAAATTTTCAATAGAAACATATTCCCCCTCTTGGGCATTTAAGTGTATCACAAAAATTATTGCCAATAAATATCTCATTCTATAAAACATGTCTTACAAAGATAATTATCAAGAACATAGGAAAGCTTATATAACCAAGTAATTTTGGTTCTATCTCTCAATAATTAATACTCAAAATATATGATATGTTAATAGAATTTTACTGAGTCAATGAATTAAAATAAAAATAACTCAGGAAAAGCAAATAAATCAATACCCCAAAAAATTGGAAGAATTAAATAAACCATTACCGTTATCAAGAAAATAGAGAAAATATTTAAAATAATCCCTTTGGAAACCATATCAGGAATTTTCAAATATCCTGATCCAAAAACAACGGCATTTGGGGGTGTTGCAACTGGAAGCATGAAAGCACAGGACGCTGCAATAGCAGCACCTACCATTAAACCAAAAGGATGAACCCCTACCTCTATGGCTAAAGGTGCTAATACCGGAAGTAACATTGCTGTGGTTGCTAAATTAGATGTTATTTCAGTTAAAAAATTTACAGCTGTTACCAGTAACAAAAGAAGTAAAATAAGTGGTAAACTTTCAAAGGAGGTCATTAAATCTCCTAACCATTCAGCCAGGCCACTTACATCAAAAGCTTTTGCTAATGCCATTCCACCTCCAAAAAGCAATATAATTCCCCAGGGTAGTCTCAAAGTATCATCCCAACGTATTAACGCTTCTTTCTTATTTGCATTGGGAAGAATAAATAACAATAAACCGAATGTCATAGCAATAATAGTGTCATCTATTGCTGGGAAAAAAGGCTGTAAAATAAAAGAACGGCTAATCCACGAAAAAGCAGCCAGCAAAAATACAATACCAACCCAACGCTCTTCATAAGATAAAGGACCAAGTTCTGTTTTTAAACGTTTAATTTCCTTAAGTCCACCGGGGAATTCGATTTGTTTGAAAGTAAACGCAAAACGAGTAAGATATATCCAACAAAAGGCCAAAAGAATTAAGGCAATGGGAAATCCAAACATAGACCATTCTAAAAAATTAATTTCATATCCATAGGTTTCTGAAATTACACCTGCCAAAACTATGTTTGGAGGAGTACCAATTAAGGTAGCAATTCCACCAATTGAAGCACTGTAGGCTATTCCTAGCATTAAAGCTTTACTAAAAATTATATTTTCATTTTTTTCTGTACCTGGATTATCTTTAAGTTGTTTAATAATAGCAATTCCAATGGGTAGCATCATAACTGCGCTAGCAGTGTTAGAAATCCACATAGACAAAAAAGCAGTTGCTATCATAAAACCTAAAATAATCTTACGTATATCAGATCCAATAAAAGTGATGATTGAAAGTGCAATTCGTTTATGAAGGTTCCATTTTTCAATTCCAATAGCAATCAAAAAACCTCCCAAATAAAGAAAAACATATTTATGTCCAAAAGCAGCAGTTGTAGAAGATAGCTCCATCCCTCCACTAAGAGGAAATAAAATAATTGGAAGTAATGCTGTTGCAGCAATTGGAATTGCCTCTGTAATCCACCAAATAGCAATCCAAAGAGTAGCTGCAAAAACAGATTGCCCTTGAGTAGAAAGTCCCTCAAAAGGACCTATAATGAGAATAAATATAAACCCTAAAGGACCTAAAAAAAAACCTATTTTTTTCTGCATATTTCTTTAATGTGAGGTAGAAGTATGGTCTGAAATAATAAACCATTGATCTTCAATCTTTAGCCATGTTAATGTAAAAAAGCCTCTACTGTCCTCCATATCTCTTTTTAGATAAAAAGATCCTTGAAGTTGAGCTACAGAATCGCTTAAAGAAATAATATTTAAGATTTCAAAATCCAATATCCCCATTAGTTGACGCGTTGAATAACTTTTCTTATAACGGTCTATAGTGGCTTTCCAACCATATATAGGTCCAGAAGAACCAGAAAAAATAAGATGTTCTGTATTTAAATAACCTTCCATAAAAGCATCAAGGTCTCCTGTATTCCAATCATCTTGTTGTTTAAATAACTTTGTAACAATACTTAAGGAATCATTTTTAGAAACTGACTGCTGTGCAAATATAAAAATTGAGGAAAAAAATAAAACACTACCATAAATCCATCGCATACTAATTTACTTAAGTGTAGGGTATTGAATGTTAAGCTGCTCCAAATAAGTGTCATATTTTGTTTCATCAAAATAGAACTTTTCTAATTGCGGTCTAAACTGATTCATGATAGCCTTATTTAAATAAATTGGTGGGGGGTCTTGTTCAGTAATCATGGGTTTATATTTAGTCTCTTTACTCTGAATATTTTGAAAATAATCTTTAGCACCTACCAAAAGCTTTGGTTGGGTTAGAAAGTCAATTACTGTAGTTGCAACAACCTTAGCCCCAGCAGTCGCTCCTTTATGAGCAATCGGTGTTGCCATTGCTATTGCATTAGACCAATGATGACCTTGTAAGCCAGGGATATTTGATGGAAACCTAAGGGTAACCGTTGGAATGGTCCACGAAATATCACCTATATCATCTGAACCACCACTTTTTAGATTTAATGAGGGTTTCCCAAGTCCTGACAGCACTGTTGATAAACCTTTTTTATTTTTTGAATTCACTTCTTTTTGAACAGCTTTAGCTAAATTTTGATCGGCTTCAGACCAAGAGGGCAACCCAATATTTTGGATATTTACATCCATTGTTTCTGCAATTACCTTGTTAAAGTGTCTGGGCCAAGCAGTTCCCAATACGCGCGAAGTAACTTTGGTGTCAGTCATTAAAGCAGCACCTGCTGCAATTTTATTTGCATCATCATACATTTTCATAATTCCATCATAGGTAATATCTCTTAAATAATACCATATAGATGCTTTGGAAGGAACTACATTAGGCTGGTCTCCTGCATCGGTAAAAATAGAATGTGAGCGCTTTAATGGATGTAGATGCTCTCGTTTATAATTCCAACCCACATTCATTAACTCGGCTGCATCCAAAGCACTTCTTCCTCTCCAAGGCGATCCCGCAGAATGTGCAGCCTCACCCTCAAAAGTATATTCAAGAGAAATTAACCCCGTGCCATTTGCTTGGCCATATGAAACTGACAAATTACTGCTAACATGTGTGAAAATGCATAAGTCAATTTTATCAAAATATCCATCACGCACATACCATGCTTTTGAAGCAACAAGTTCTTCCGCAATTCCAGGCCATACAACTAGTGTGCCGCCCATATTATTGTTTTTCATTTGCTCTTGAACGGTTAGTGCTGCTGTAACAATTACTGGAATTCCAGAGTTGTGCCCTTCACCATGCCCTGGGGCTCCCTCTACCATTGGCTTATGATAGGCCACTCCGGGGTATTGTGATGCTTTTGGAATGCAATCAACATCACTCCCTAATGCAATTACAGGTCCTTCACCATTAGTCCATCGTGCCATCCAAGCAGTTGGTATTCCAGAAATACCTCGTTCTATAGAAAACCCTGCATTTTCTAAAACAGCCGTTAAATATGCTGAAGACTCATACTCCTGAAATCCTAATTCCGCAAAGCTGAAAACTTTATCGATCATCACCTGCGTATTCTTATGTTGAGCTTCTACTTTTTGAAGGGTTTCGTTTTTTAACTTTTGAATTTGTCGAGTAGAAAATTTTTGTTGTGCAAGAACGGGTGCCATAAGCAAGAAGCTCCCAACCACAATGGTTTTAAATAATGAAGCAGTATATTGTAACATAAAATTTTATTTTTAACCTAAAATACAAATAAATTGAATCGTTTGTCCTTTTTTCTTTTTTCAGCTAAATTTATGGGATTAACTTGCATTTTTCTCTTAAATCATTCTTGCGCTCAAAAACTTAATGCTTCAAATTTACTGGAAAAAAGTTTGGTGGCCCATGGTGGAAAAAAAGCGTGGAGTAAGGTATCTGAAATTACTTATTTGAAAAATATAAAACTTTATGATTCTATTGGAAAGTTGGAAAAAGAAATCAGTCAAAAAATAAAACATACATGGAATCCTTCCTCTACAAGAATGGAATGGGGTAATGTTGACGATCAATATGTTGCACTCCTCCAAGAAGAAAAAATTGAACTATTTAAAAATAACCAAATGGTGTTGGATTCAAAAGAAGTAGCTCAAGCATATGATGATACCAAAGGGGCGCTGTATGTATTTTGGCAACCCTATAAATTAATAGATTCTAACGCAAGGTTAGACTATGTTGGATTAGTAACTCTTTTGGATAGTATTTCTGTACATAGTGTAAAAGTATCATATCCCCTCGACCCTGCTGCTGATGTTTGGCATTACTATTTTAATGAAGAAAATTTTATGTTAGAGGCAACAGAAGTAAACCATGATGGAAGAATAAGTCTTATCATCAATGAAAGTGTTGAAGATAAAACAGGCCTTTTTTTGAATAAAACTCGAAAGAGTTATTTTGTTGATTCTCTAGGAAAAATAAAATATTTAAGAGCTGCTTATAAGTATACTATTACTTCTTTTAACTAGTAAAAATATCGCCTGAAAGCCTCTATTGCTGCATATTCTGCTAATCCCAATGCTTGATATTTTTTGGCAGTTGCTGTATTTCTTTCTTCGGCACGAATCCAAAACTCTCTGTGATCATTTCCTTGAAACATAACCCCATCTTTTTGGGATTGATGATAAAAAATAGCTTTTCGTTTTCGTAAAACCTGATCTGGACTCATCGGCACAGCCATTTCAATTTCATGAATATCCCACTCATGCCAAGCTCCTCTATACAGCCATAACCAGCAATCATCCATGAATTTTTTAGGTTTAAGAATTTTAAGGGATTCAAAAACTATATCTAAACAGACCCGATGGGTTCCATGAGGATCTGCCAAATCTCCAGCGGCATAAATTTGATGGGGCTTTATTTTTTCAATTAAAGCTACAGTATGATCAATATCTAACTTTGAAACAGGATTTTTAGCAATCATACCTGTTTCATAAAATGGAAGGTTCATAAAATGAACTTGTGAATCTGGAATTCCCATATACCTTGTAGCGCCCAAAGATTCTCTTTTTCTAATACTTCCTTTCAAATCACAAATAGAACGCGGTGCAGGTTTCTGTGGATTTATCACTTCAAAAGCTTTAATTAATTTTCCTATGGATTCATCCTCTTTTGAGCTTATAAAATCAGAAGTAACCTCAAGATATTTTAAAGCATCTTGATCAGAAACTGCTATATTGCCTGAAGTTTGATAAGCAATATGAACTTCGTGACCTTGAGAAACTAAACGATCAAAAGTTCCTCCCATTGAAATTACATCATCGTCGGGATGTGGACTAAAAATAATAACCTTTTTAGAGGCTGGGAGTGCTCGCTCAGGTCTGTATTTGTCGTCAGAATTTGGTTTTCCACCTGGCCAACCTGAAATGGAACGTTGTAATTTATTAAACATTTCAATATTCAGATCATATGCCGAGCCATGTTGAGCCAATAAATCCGACATCCCATGTTGATTATAATCTTCATCTGTTAATTTTAAAATGGACTTCTTTGTCCTTTCACACAGCCATAAAATTGCTTTGGAGCGATTGGCCTCATTCCATTCACATGAAGTTACTAACCATGGGGTTTTGATTCGAGTAAGTTCAGAAGCAGCCTCTGTATCAATAACTAAGGTCGTATTTTTATGGTATTGTAAGTAAGTTGTAGGTATAAAACAAGATATCTCTCCTTCAATAGCATTTTGTATGATCTCAGCTTTGTAAGACCCCCACGCCATCAGAAGGACTCTTTTTGCATTTAAAATAGTTTGAATACCCATAGTAACTGCTTTTCGAGGTACATTTTCAATTCCCTGAAAAGCAGGAGCTGCATCAAAACGCGTAAGGTGATCGAGCGTTATGCTACGTGTTTCTGAGTTTAAATGGGAACCAGGCTCATTAAATCCGATATGTCCATTAGTCCCTATTCCTAAAATTTGTAGATCAATACCTCCAGCAGATTTTATTTTTCCCTCATAAGAAATACATGATTTTCTAAGTTTTTCATGGGAAACTTCACCACTTGGAATATTTATATTTTCAGGTTTTATATTGACATGATCAAATAAATTTGAGTGCATGAAATAATGATAACTCTGAACATCTTCCTTAGCCAATGGATAATATTCGTCTAAATTGAAAGAAATAACGTTTTCAAAACTAAGATTTTCTTCCTTATGTAACCTAACCAATTCTCTATAAACACTTAGGGGACTTGAACCAGTTGCAAGTCCTAAGACACACATTTTATTTTGGGCTTGTTTTTCTTTTATTAATAATGCAATACTGTTGGCTATTAATTTTGAACCTTCTGAGGAAGATTTTACAATTACATTGTGAAGTTTTTCATACCGTGTTTCTTCAAAAATACCAGGAGATTTATACTGTAATAAAGACTTCTTTAACTTGTCTGTCATCCTATAAAATTAATGCGAATAACAAATTTAAGGTTTCTTTTAGTAAAGTTTTTGAATTCAAGTAATTTTCTTTTAATATTGGAAAATCATAAGTATCATTGCATAACAAATACATCAGAGTGTTTAAATCTTTAATTTACTTATTATTATTTCATATAAGCCTTGGTGTTTTATTGCCATCATTGACCCTTTTAAATGACAATTTAATTGAAAGTACTATTATCATAGTTAATTTAGAGGGTGACCTTGAATTAGATGAAAAAGAGACTGAAAAAAAAATTTTTGAAGAATCCGTTTATCTTGATTATGCAAAAATTGATTCATGTAAATCATTAATTCATGCTCTGGCAAAAAATTATCAATCAGTATTTCTTAAAAGTTTTAGTCCTCCTCCCGAAGTTTGTTAATTTAATTAACTCATTAAAATTAAATTAACATTCCTATATAAAAAGGATTAAAACATACTCAATTGAAAAAATATTTCTCAAACATTAAAGGAGACCTCTTAGGGGGGCTAACTGCAGGTATTGTTGCCCTACCACTAGCACTTGCTTTCGGAGTAAGTTCAGGGCTTGGACCAAGTGCTGGATTATATGGTGCTATTTTTCTTGGCTTTTTTGCCGCATTATTTGGTGGAACTCCAACACAGATTTCGGGTCCTACTGCTCCAATGACAGCTGTTAGCATGGTAGTTATCGCTGGGATTATTGGTGCTAATAATGGTTCTGTCGAGCAAGCATTGCCCTACATCTTAATGGTTTTTTTATTAAGTGGCTTATTTCAAATAACTTTGGGAGTTTTAGGCTTTGGAAAATATATTAAATATATTCCATATCCTGTAGTTTCAGGATTTATGACTGCTATTGGTGTCATTATCTTAATTACACAATGTCTTCCTATTTTAGGGTACGAAGTAAAAAATGATATTCAACTTATAGAGCAATTCAAGCCTTTAGCAGAAGAACATTTATTAGAAAAAATACTTGTTGAAGAAACTAGTGAAGGTTTATTAGTTTTAGAAAATTTTGAAGAAACTATTAAACGTGCTAATGAAATTGATCAAACAACTATTTATGAAGAAGCACAAAGTTTAGCTAAAAATAATGCTTCAGGTGTTATTGGAACCTTTAAAACATTACCTAGAGCATTAGGAAAAATTAATTGGATTGAGGTTATTTTAGCTCTTAGCACTATCTTCATAATCTATGGTTTTAAGAAAATAACTACTGCTATCCCTAGCACATTAGTTGCTTTATTTATAGTTACTGGAATGGCTATTATTCTTAATGTCAATTATCTTCCTATTCAAAAAATACCAAGTGGATTTCCTCAATTTCAATTAGAAATTTTTTCAAAATTTAGCTTCTATCAAATAATTCCATACATAGGAACAGCTCTAACACTGGCACTATTAGGAGCAATTGATTCCTTATTAACCTCTGTGGTTGCAGATAATCTTACCAAGACTAGACACCTTCCAAATAAAGAGTTAATTGGTCAAGGAATTGGAAATTCTATTGGTTCCTTATTTGGTGGAATCCCTGGTGCAGGAGCAACTATTCGAACCGTTGTAAATATTCAAGCAGGTGGAAAAACTCCTATTTCTGGAATGGTAGCTTCTTTAGCACTTTTACTTATTCTTTTAGTTCTAAGTCCATTAGCTTCTCAAATTCCTGCAGCTGTTTTAGCAGGTATACTTGTTACCGTTGGAATCGGAGTGATTGATTATAAAGGATTAAAGGCCTTGAATAAAATACCTAAAACAGAAATTTTAATCATGTTGGTTGTTTTATTATTATCTGTGTTTTGGAATTTGGTTTATGCTGTTGGTATTGGCTTAGTTTTAGCCGCTCTTTTCTTTATGAAAAAAATGGGAGATATATCAAATGATGATGCTAGAGTTATTTCGGTAACTAAAGAAAAGGCCTGGAAAGATGAAAAATTACTTAGTAATCTTTTTTTAGAAAATGTTTTTATTAAACACCTGAATGGTCCTTTATTTTTTGGTTTCACATCTGATTTCATAAATGTTTCAAAACAGATCCCTAAAAAAGCAAAAATACTCATCATTAGAATGGATCGTGTACCTTACATTGACCAATCTGGACTTTTTGCTCTAGAAGATGTTTTAATGGAATTAAATGAAAAAAAAATCGTTTGTTTTATGGTTGGAATTCAGTCCCAACCAAAATTATTAATGAAAAGTATTGGAATTCTTAATACCTTAATACCTCAAGAACATACTTTTGAATCTTTTAAAGATTGTAGATCTTATATTATAAAAGAAGATGTTTTTGATACAGCAGAAGTTTAAATGTTATTGAACGATTATGTTTTTATTTTCAATCAATGAAATTTGTGAAAGCAAACCTTCTTCATAAATTTGAGGAAGGTTGTCAAGTGATTCAAATTTATTTGAGGGTCTAAAGTTTTGGTAATCTTGAAACAAGATTCCTTTTACGCGTTTCTTGTTTATTGCTTTTCGAAACCTAATTCCACCTCCTTCAGTATTATAATTATAGGCTAAGTAATCAATTTCATATGTGTCTTGATTAATCCAATACCTATATTCGTCCTGATAATCCTCGCCTCCTCCTTCTTCAGAAAAAGAAACTTTTACTGTCCAGTAGGTTGCTTCTTGTATTTTAATTTCACCTAATAACTCAGAGTGTACTGCATCATCTAGGAGTGGTTTTGGGAGTTGAAAAAAATACATTACAGAATTAAGTGAATTTGAATATGCCAGTGCTAGACTATCAGTAAGTGATTCAGGTACAGAATCAATGAAACGTTTTAAGCCATTACTTGATGACATTTCATCTCTTATTTTCTTGCCATCCTTAATAGTTGTTCGTGTGTAAGAAAAATAAAAGTCTTTTCTAAAAAACTCATAATGGTAAGCTCTAAAATCAAAAGTAATATCAATTTCATTATTGTTAAACCCTGAAACTTCGATTGATTTGTTAATAATTTCTTCTACTGTTTTATCATTTATATCCTTACAGGCTAAAAATAATAGAAGAAAAGGTAGCATACGTTTTAAAAAATAAATCATTGGTAAGTTTATTAAAAAAACTGATTAAAATTGAAGATACGACTAAATTATATCCTTTACATTTGATCAAAATATTGAATTTTCTATGGAAACGCTTAAGACCTTAATTATTGGAAGTGGACCTGCCGGTTATACTGCAGCTATCTACGCGGCTCGCGCCGATTTAAAGCCTGTTCTTTATACAGGAATGGAGCCAGGAGGACAATTGACTACAACTACAGAGGTAGATAACTTTCCGGGGTATCCAAATGGAATTGATGGCCCTACCATGATGATTCAGCTTCAGAACCAAGCAGAACGCTTTGGAACTGAAGTTCGAATTGGCTTTATTAATAAGGTGGAATTTTCCACAAATAAAGGTGGAATGCATAAAGCTTTTACTGAAGATGGAACTGAAATTCAAGCACAAACAATTATTATTAGTACTGGAGCAACTGCAAAATATTTAGGGCTTCCAAGTGAACAAAGACTTAGAGGAGGAGGAGTTTCTGCTTGTGCTGTTTGTGACGGTTTTTTCTACAAAGGACAAGAGGTTGCTATTGTTGGCGGAGGTGATACTGCAGCAGAAGAAGCTACCTATTTAGCTAAAATATGTTCTAAAGTTACCATGTTGGTTCGAAAAGAACAAATGCGAGCTTCAAAGGTTATGCAACACCGGGTCACCAATACTCCCAATATTGATTTAAAGTACAACACAGAAATAGATGAAGTGCTTGGACAAGAAGTAGTAGAAGGATTACGTATGAGAAATAATAACACCGGAACTACAGAGGAAATACCTATTACGGGATTATTCATTGCTATTGGACACAAACCTAATACTGATATTTTTAAAGGGCAACTTAATATGGACGATGCTGGATATTTAATAACTAAAGGAAAAACTACAGATACAAACTTGCCTGGGGTTTTTGCCTCTGGAGATGTCCAAGATAAAGAATACCGTCAAGCAGTTACAGCGGCTGGAACTGGTTGTATGGCAGCACTAGATGCAGAACGCTATTTACAAGCCGTTGAGAGTTCTGTAGCTATTTGAAATATTCATTGAAGTACTTCAATTAAAACAGTTCCCTCAGCATCTCTCTTATATTTAATTTCTAGAGGCTGACAACATACTTCGCAATCTTCAAAATACTGGCTATTCTTAAGACTGGGATCGAAAAGCATCGAAATGGTTTCCCAACAATTAGGACAATCAAAAAAGTGCTCTTCCATACCTATTAAATCATTCTTATTCTATTTGAATTTTTTCCCATGAAATCATCAATTCTTCAAGAGTTTTCTTTTTAGCTTGATATTCATCAAAAAAGTTTGGCTGTGCGATGGTCTGGTCATAATTAATCTGCAATTCGAAATCGATTTCTTTAATTTCTTTTTCAAGACGGGCAATTCTTTTTTCTATTTTTTCTAATTTTTGTTGTGTTGCACGAGTTTCCTTCTGCTTTTTATATTTATCAGGATCACTTGCTTTTTTTTCTAACTGTGGCTTAGGAGTTTTTTTTTCTAATTCCTTAAGTGATGATAATTTTTGAAATTCTAAATAAGCATTGATATCTCCTAAAAAAGGTTTCACCTCACGTTCTTTAAATGAAATTACTTTTTCACATAAGCCTTGGACAAAATCTCTATCATGAGAAACCAAAATAAGGGTTCCTTTGAAATTTTTTAAAGCCTGTTTTAATACATTCTTGGATGCAATATCTAGATGGTTTGTAGGCTCATCCATAATCAATACATTAAAAGGCTGAAGTAATAATTTACAAAGAGCTAGACGATTACGTTCACCTCCTGAGAGTACACTTACTTTTTTCTCTACAACCTCTCCTTGAAATAAAAAAGAACCCAATAAATCTCTGACTTTTGTTCGATTTTCTGGAGTCGCAGAATCCTCTGCGGATTGTAAAACGGTTTTACTTCCATCTAGATACGTTGATTGATTTTGAGCAAAATAACCAAGCTGCACATTATGCCCTAGTTTCACTTTTCCCTCATAGGAAATTTCATCAACAATAATTTTAGCTAAAGTAGATTTTCCCTGTCCATTTTGTCCCACAAAAGCAATTTTCTCTCCTCTTACAACTTCAATATCAACATCACTTAACACCTGTTTATCACCATAAGCTTTGGAAATTTTATCAGTTTCAAGGATGATTTTTCCTGGCTGATGTGAGATGCCAAATTCAAACTTCATTTTTCTGTTTTCTTCTGGATCAATTTCAATACGATCAATTTTATCAAGCTTTTTAATCAGCGATTGAGCCATACTTGCTTTCGACGCTTTAGCTCTAAAACGTTCAATAAGCTTTTCGGTTTGTTGTATTTGCTTCTCTTGATTTTTTTGTGCCGCTTGCTGCTGAGCTCTTAACTCATCTCTAAGTACCATATATTGCGAATAAGGCTTCTTAAAGTCAAAAAGGCGCTGATGTATAATTTCAATAGTTCTATTCGTTACCTGGTCTAAAAACATCCTATCATGAGAAACCATTACCAAAGCACCTTTATACTTTTTAAGAAATTGCTCTAACCAAATAATTGATTCTATATCTAAGTGATTTGTTGGCTCATCTAGTAAAAGAATGTCGTTGTCTTTTAATAGTAGTTTAGCTAATTCTATTCGCATACGCCACCCTCCTGAAAAAGTATCGGTAGCAGCGTTTAAATCAATTATAGAGAACCCCAGTCCTAGTAATATTTTTTCGGTTTGTGCCTGATAGTGATATCCTCCTATCATTTCATAACGAGTATTCAATTCGTTTAATTCATCTAAGATGTTTAAATATGATGGGCTCTCAAAATCTTGTGTTTCCTCCATTATTTTGTGAATCGCTTCTTGTCGTTTCTCCACTTTCATTATTTCTTCAAAAGCCAAATAAGCTTCTTCCAAAACGGTTCTTCCATTTTCAAAATCTAGATCTTGAGCGAGGTAACCAATTTGACAATTTTTTTCAAGTGCAAAAGATCCAGATGTTGGGCTATTTTCCTTTGCCATCAACTTAAGAAGTGTTGACTTTCCGGCTCCATTTTTTCCAATCAAACCCACACGATCTCCTTTCCCAAGTCGAAAAGAAAGAGAATCAAAAAGGGTTTCTCCCCCAAAACTGACGGTTATATTGTGTGCGTTAAACATGTTCTTTATTTGAATTGCAAAAATAGGATTCAAAACGGTTAATAGCTACCGCTTCGGGTAATTGTTTTTTCAATTCTATAAAATCATATAACCACTTTGAAAGTAGAGGTGCCATCATTACACCGCGAGTTCCTAAACCATTAAAAATATATAAGTTTTTAAGAGTGGGATGCCTCCCTAGAAGTGGACGACGATCTATAACAGTCGGTCTAATTTGAGCGGCATGGTCAACAACCTTGTAAGGAACATCTATAAGTGTCTCTAATTTAGAAATAAGCCATTTTTTCCCTTTTTCCGTGGGTAATATTGTTTTGTCATGAGGATTAAAGGTAGCCCCAACCCAAAATTCATCTCCTTCAAAGGGTGTAATAAATACACCTCCTTTGATAATATTTTTACGTGACAATAAAGGGGCTTTAATTTTTAAATATTCTCCTTTAGAACCAATTAACGGCAAATAATTAAACCAGCTGTTATTTTTTAATCCATAGCCCTCACAAAAAACAATTTGCCTGGCTTCTATTCCTTTATAAATTACTTTTTCTGATAAAATTTGAAGTTTAGAGGGATCAAATGCCTCCTCATTTAACTCAGAAGGAAGAAGATCATCAATAAAATGATCTAACATTTTATTGATGGCTAATCGGCCTACTTCCCTGACAACACCATAACCACTTTGACGCTTTATTCCATGAATTGATTCTGAATTAAAAATCGGGTCTAAAAAACGACTTAACTTTTTGGATTGAGCTGCAACGGTCCAATTATTTTGTTCTGAGGGAGAAAAAAAATAACGGTGAATTGGATGGGGGTAAAAAAATTGTTGTGATGCTTTAATTTCAAGTTTTCTATAAACAGGCATTGCATATTCAAGGAACTGAATCGCTTCCCATGCCATGGTATAGCGTTTTAAAACTGTAGGATTAAATACACCTGCAGCATTTCTGCTTGCACCCTTGTGGCCTTGATCAAGTACCAGAAATTTATTATTTGTTTTCTTTAATTGCTGAGCATAATGAAAACCAGCTAATCCAAAACCTACAATAATAGAATGTTTCATTCACTTCAAAAATACCACAAAAAAAGCGCTAAGGTTTCCCTGAGCGCTTTTATCATTTATTTAAAGAATATTAGTTATTCCAAAGATCCTGCTCAAAATCTCTAATTACTGATTTGATACGGTTAGATTCTAGAAGTTGGCGAAGTGCATCTTCATATATATAATCTTTAACTTCACGATCTTCATAAACATTTTCTTCCTTATAAATCGTTGAGTTAAAGCGTCTTGAATTAAGCATATTATCAAACGTTATTGGTTGAGAAGAATTCCTTGTATTAAATACTTTACTTTTATTTAAAGCACCACGTGCATCTGGAAACCATATCCAAAATAATGGCACAAGAGCATCTGCCTGGGCCTCTGGACCTTCACTCAAGGTTGAAACATCTGGAGCAACTGGCGCTATTCCAAGTAATCTGTATTTTAATTCCCCTAAGCGTTTGTTTACATACCAAGTTCCTTTAATACGATATTGAATAACTTTATCTGACTGAATTTTATATACATCATAATCATCATCAGTAATTTCATCACCTTGATTTGATTTCTCTATTCCTTCGTCTGAAAGCTTTCTAGATTCAAGACTCTCTTGTAAATCGGAAAAAGTAATTTTTTCAGAAAAATAATCATCCGAATATATCTCAGTAATATCTCCAGATTCAATATTATCAATTAAAACACGATATAAAGATTGCCTAGCAGAAGAAAGGTAACCATTATTGTTATTTGGATAATAATAAGGAAAATTAATTCGTTCATCTAAATTTATTACTTCCCAAACAGTTTTTGACCACAATACATCGCGATCATCAACATAACCATACTCAATTGGGTCATTATTGTCTGCCTTTACTTGTTGTTCATTTTGAATTCCAACTTCTTGAGGAACTTTGGCGTTTAACAAGTTGGCTTGAGCTAATAAAACCTGAGTTCCAATTAAGCATACTAGTAAAACAATAAAAGTTACTTTTTTCATTATCAATAGATTTAGTTAATCGTTATTGAAATAGGGGTTGTTTGTTTTAACTTATAACTTGGATTTGTAGGAATTATTACATTAATATCAGAAATAATAATAGACTGTCCACTTTTAATTCTCTTAAGCATTGAAAGAACCTTACTATTAAGTTTCGCTCCTGTAACAACAACACTTGGCTGTCCTGGTGCTCGAAAGCGAAATGACTTTGTTTCTAATGGTAGATCAAAATCAAAATCTTCTAATACTGCAGAAACTGACCCTCGTTCCAAACTTGATTTAGGTAAAGTAAACGATCCTGATTTTCCTCTAAAAAATCCTGATGGCTTTGGAATATCCTTAATTCTAAAAGTAGAAACTGAGGAAACTTTTTTTCCATCTGGTAAGGTACCAGAAACATTAATCTTAACAACTTTTCCTTTTCCGGGGAAAATATTGTATTTACTTCCCTTTTTGCGTTTAAGACCAGGAGCAGAGGCCTTTACTTTGCTGTCTTGAATTCCTGGTATAGATATGGTGATTGGATTTTGAACCCCACGATACACCACATTCATTTTATCTGCCGAAATAACAGCTGAATTTGGTTTAGAAATAACAGAATACATCTGTTTTACTGATATTTTAGATTCATTCCCTTCACTCAAGAAGACTAGGCTCCCCTCAATAGTATGATCTCCAGGTGATCCTGCACTTACTTTAAGCTTAATACCTCCTGGAATTAAATCATAATCAGATTCTTTTAAAGATCTTCCATCTATTTTAAGATCTACAGAATTTGGATTTTGAGCTCCACCTTTTCTCCCTAAAATAACACTGCCATCGAAAGTTTCTCCTTGATAATAAGCTCCTTTTTCGGTAATAAGTAGACTGGTGTAATTTGTTTCGTTAACAGTTGATGACATTTTTAACTCTTTTCCCATTAGAGTCGTTAAAACATCGTGTTCTGTTTGACGAATGTCATTTTGCATCATTGTTAACTTAGCAAGTGAAGAAATTAAAGGGAAACCTTTAAAGTTTGCGGACAACCATGGCTGGTCAACATTATCTTTATTTTTGACATTACGATTCATATCACCAATAAAAAACCTAGCTTCTACCATATCAATTGAAGAAGGATACTGACTTCCAAAAACTTTAATCACATGCCCCCGGTATTCCTCAACCATACTAAGAAATTCATCTGATGCTTTATCAGACCCTTCTTTAAACCAAATTACATCTAAGGCCTCACCTTTATCCATTTCAGCAAACTTTTTAAGCTCTGGATCTTTTAGTTTCTGCTTTTCAGTAATCTTTGACTTAATTTCTGCAATTTTATTATAAAATGCATCAGACTCTTTTTTGATTTGCTTGGCAGTACGATCGTGACCAATCCATTTACCACCTTTTTCAGAAGAGTTAACTTCTATGTTTTCATAAAGTAAATTGTTACTCTCCGAAACTCTTTCGTTTGCATCAGCAATTTTTTCAAACATTTGACCAAATCCGTCTAGTACTTCCTTACTCACATTTAATGCTAGCATGGTAATAAATACTAGGTACATCAAACTAATAAGTTTCTGCCTGGGTGTTTCTTTAGCTCCTGCCATGTTCTATTTTTTATTCATTGCGTTTAACATACCACCATATACATTGTTCAATGCAGCTAGGTTAGCAGATAAACTTTCCATTTGAGCTCTTAATTGTTCAGCATTCTGATTTACTTTATTATTAAAATCTTCGTTGCCTTGGGAATCACTAATTTGTTTTTGATAACTAGAATTTAACTGCTCCAATTGTGTTGAAGCTTTAGCTAATTCTTGAGAATAGTTCTGTGATGCTGCAGCAGCCTCAGAAGCAGGAGAAAGTGCTTTTGCTGAAGTCTCTAAACCTTTAATACTGCTTGCCAATGAATTCATTAGACTTACATCAAGTTTAGCTTCTTGCATTAAAGCATCAATTTTAGATGATAATCCTTCATCTCCTCCTCCAGAAGTAGCTTTTTTAGCACCCCCTTTAACTTTTTTAACGTAATCATTGTGTTCTTCTTTAATTTCTCCTGTATTAAGTGCTGCAACCGTAAAAATTAAGGCTTCAGTCCCTAAACCAAGTCCTAATACAAGTCCCCCGGTAATAGGTCCTATTTCTAGGTGAAGGATTTTAAAAAGTGCTCCAATAATTACTACAGCTCCTCCAAGTCCAAACAACATGTGCATTGCAACTTTACTTCTAAGTCTTTTGTTAAGAATTTTATCGTCCATTTTTTAGTTTTTAGTTAATTTTATAAATATAATAAGATTTGTTTGGTTAATAAATTATTTAACCTCAACTTTTTGAACTCCTAAATAGTCTTGGACTGTTCTAAAGCCAATATAGCTTCTTGAAGTATCCGCATATTCATAATCTCTTGAACTAACACGCAAAAAATATGCAACATCTTTCCAAGACCCTCCACGAACTACTTTTCGTTGCTCATCACTAAACCCCATATTTGGATTAAGAGAAGCTACATATTCATAGGATCCAGAATCATAAGATGAATTAGTCCATTCTGCAACATTTCCTGCCATGTTATAAAGGTTATAATCATTGGGCTCATACGATTTTGCCTCTACGGTATAAACGGCTTGATCAGAAGCATAATCTCCACGAAGAGGCTTAAAATTTGCTAAAAAACAGGCTCTATCATTCAATAAATATGGAGATCCCCAAGGATAGGTCCCTGAAGGAATTCCACCTCTAGCAGCATATTCCCATTCAGCTTCATTAGGAAGTCTGAATCGGCTTACTTGTGGCTTTCCCTTATTTCTTTGATAACCATTTTTAAAACTGGTTCTCCAATTACAAAAAGCAATCGCTTGTTCCCAGTTTATTCCAACTACAGGATAATCTTGATATGCTGGGTGTGAGAAATAATCGTTATGCATCGGCTCATTATATGAATAGGTGAAATCTTTAATCCAAACTGTGGTATCGGGATAAATTTCAACGTCTCTTTTTTCTATAAAAGGTTTCCTGTCAATAAATTGACTTCGTTTGCGCTTAGATTCTGCAGCAGCAGCTTCGGCATTAAACCAATTATAGGAATAAACTATTTTCTTAACATCTATCTTCATTTCACCATTATACCATAACTCAGGGGGTAAATAAAGAGAATCCATTACTTCTGCGTAATTACTGTCAGGGTAATCTTCAGTATTCCAACTTAAATCTGCATCCCAGTTAAGAGGTCTTCCTGCATATAGATCGTCACTTAAATCATAATAATTTTCACGCATATATTTCTGATATGCATTTAACTTTGAAGTATCGGAATCTTGAAATGCAAATTCACCAATACCATCTTTACTATCCTCTCCAAGTTCTAACTCATCTGCTTTTCTTGCAAGCATTGCAAGAGCTATGGAATCTTTTACCCAATAAATAAATTGTCTGTATTCACTATTAGTAATTTCTGTTTCATCCATGTAAAAAGATGGAACCGTTACCGTTCTTGCTGGGGCATTTTGAAGTTGAGCAATATCTTCATCCGCTTTACCCATTATGTATGCTCCACCCTCAACAAGGGTCATCCCGTAAGGTTTTTCCCCAAACCATTTTTTTTGTTTGACACCAATAAGCTCACCTCTATTTTTATTTCCACAGGAAATAATTATCAAAGAGATGCTTAACAGAATTAAAATTCTTTTCATTAATGTTTTAATTAAAACTTAGTCAATGCCGTTTTCTATGCATAAAACTAATTATTTTTTCACTACAAATACAATAAACTAATCAAATCATTGATAGTCAATACACTAAAAATTACCTTTTCAAGGTGAACTAACTATGTTCTCTTGATTGCGTTGTACCATCTCTCAGGAATTTTATCCTGCATGGCATCTAGATAATCTTTTTCTGTGCAAGCTAATAACGTCGTACTTGTCATTTTATTATTCAAATGCGAATTATTTGTTAATTCCATCCACCATCGATTGCTTTTATCACTTTTGTAAAAGACCATTATTTGATCAGAAAGTGTTACAGAATATTTTAAAAAATCTTTTGTATTTACCGGATATTCTTCAAATCTCAACTGTACTCCTTCAATTAAATACCATATCATTTGTGCTAAAAGTTGGTCAGTCATAGGTGTGGAGGGGATTTCAAAAAACCCTACAAAACTGATATGATCACTAATGCCTGCATACCTTGTAAGTGAGCAAATTGTTCTAGAATCAATCCCATTAGGTTGTCCTTTTAAAGGATCTGCAATAGCCTGCCATGATAAACATTTCATGTCAAAACCTATAATATCTGCATCTCGAAAAATAGGTTCAGCAAGAGCCGGTTCATTTAATACTTGTCCCAAGCGTAAAGTGTCAAAATAAAGTTTTCCCATTAGGTCTTTTTCCTCTTCGGCACAATAATAACTTTGAAAACCAATATTGGTATAGTTATTTAAAACATTGGGCTTTTCCATAATGATTTTACTCATATAAGAACGTCCAGAAATCAAATCATCTTCTTGAGAAAAATCAAAAGATCTATCAACTGAAACAATATTTACAAGTTGCTTGAAATTTTGAAAAACTCCATATAATGGAAACATTAGATCATGGCTTCCACCAATAAAAATAGGAATAATATTCATTTGTTTTAAGTGGATGCTAATCTCTTTTATAGCAAAATATGTGTCTTCAACCTTTTCGCCATTTGGCAAATCACCTAAATCAGCAATACTCAAATTCCAATTACCAGGATATAATTCGTAGAAAACCTTTCTAAATTGATTTACATTATAACTTGAATTATGGAAAAAACTATTTCTATACTCATGTAATCCGACTAGAGCAATGGTTAAACCCTTAAGCTCAGGCAGTCCATTATTTTTTGTGTGGATGCTTATATTTTTGCCTAGAATCTGCTTTGGCATGAGAGTCAAGCCTAACAACGTTTCTTTTTTAACAGGAACTAGTAATTCTAAGCTCATCCTTTTTTAACAACTTTTTTCTTCGCTTTAGGCTTTGTTTTTACTTTGGGTTTACCTAAATATTTTTCTGCTTGTTTAAGGGTTAGTTTAACTGCATCAATATCTTTTCCAATTTCAACTTTTTGTTTCCCTCTAATAATATGGTGTCTTCCCCATCGTGCTTTCTCAACCCGGATACCAGAATCACTCCAGTCATGAATAACCTTATCAATTTCTTTTTGAATTTTCTCTTCAATTAAAGTAACAATATCATCATTTGAAAGATTGTCAAAATCATACTTTTTATTAACGTTAATAAACATGCCACTCCATTTCAAAAAGGGTCCAAAACGACCTACTCCTTTTGTGACAGGCAACTCTTTAAAAACATAAACAGGGGCATCTGCTAATTGCTTTTCCTTAATTAAAGTAATGGATGTTTCTAAATCAACTTCAGTGGGAAGCATACCCTTTGGGAGGGAAATGAAAATTTCATTATGTTTAATATAAGGACCAAAACGTCCGTTATTTACAATAATTTCTTGATCTTCAAATGCACCTAGTATTTTTGGCATCTCAAAAAGACTCATTACTTCATCAAAGGAAATATTTTCTAATTGTTGATTAGGTCCTAGACTTGCATAAATGGGTTTTTCCTCTTCATCAGGATCTCCTATTTGAGCCATGGGACCAAATTTCCCTAATCTTACTTTTACCGAACGGCCAGATTCAGGATCAACTCCCAGAACGCGCTCACCAGATTCTCGTTGTGCATTTTCTTTCACAAACTCAACTGTGGTATGAAATTGTGAGTAAAATCCTTTTATCATTTCAGTCCAATCCTTAGAACCATTTGCAATATCATCAAAATTTTGTTCAACTTGAGCCGTAAAATTAAAGTCTAAAATATTTTTAAAATTCTCAACCAGAAAGTCATTTACAATCATCCCTATGTCGGTGGGAACTAATTTTCCTTTATCGGCTCCGACCATTTCAGTTAATGCTGTTTTTTTAATTGTGTTTTCTTCTAAAGTAAATTGTTCATAAGAACGTGAAAGTCCTTCAGAAGCTCCTTTATCAACATATTTTCTGTTTTGAATTGTGGAAATAGTTGGGGCATAAGTAGAGGGTCTTCCAATACCTAATTCTTCCATTTTTTTAACTAAAGAAGCTTCAGAATATCGATAGGGAGGACGTGTAAAGCGCTGTGTTGAAATCATTCTTTTTAACTCGAGAGTTTCTCCCACAGAAACCTTAGGAAGTATACCATTGATTTCATCATCATCATCATCAACTCCTTCCATGTATAATTTTAAAAATCCATCAAAAGTAATAACCTCTCCTTTTCCTGTAAATCTATCTTGATGAGTATTTGCCTCAATCGAAACTTGAGTTCGCTCTAATTGAGAATCGCTCATTTGAGAAGCGACTGTTCTTCTCCAAATCAGTTCATATAAACGAGCTTGATCATGATCAATATTTAATTGGGCTTTTGAGAAATCAGAAGGTCTTATCGCTTCATGTGCCTCTTGAGCTCCTTTATTTTTTGTCTTAAAAACTCGAGGCTGAAGGTATTCTTTCCCATAAGAAGAATTAATTTGAGAAGCTATATTTTTTTGTGCATCTTTAGAAAGGTTTACACTATCGGTTCTCATGTATGTAATATATCCTGCTTCATAAAGTCGCTGTGCTAATGTCATTGTTTTACTTACTGAGAAGTATAATTTACGAGAAGCTTCCTGTTGTAATGTGGAAGTAGTAAATGGAGCTGCCGGACTCTTTTTTGCAGGTTTTTTACTAACATCTAGTACTTTAAAAGCAGTATTTATGTTTTTAGTTAAAAATTTATCTGCTTCATCTGCATTATCAAATACCCTGGATAATTGAGCAGGAATAACTTTTTTAGAAGCTGTTAAAAAAAAGGCTTGAGTTTTAAAGTTTTGAGCTGGAGAAAAATTTCTTATTTCTCGCTCTCGTTCCACAATAAGCCTAACTGCAACAGACTGAACCCTACCTGCAGAAAGCCCTCCTTTAACTTTTCTCCATAAAACAGGTGATAATTCATAACCTACAAGACGATCTAAAACTCTTCTTGCTTGTTGTGCGTTTACCAAATTATAATCAATTGTTCTAGGAGAATCAATTGCCTTAAGAATGGCATTTTTTGTAATCTCAGAAAAAACAATTCTTTTGGAATTTGATTCATTTAAATCTAAAGTGTTAGCTAAATGCCATGCTATAGCCTCCCCCTCTCGATCTTCATCACTTGCAAGCCAAACAATCTCTGACTTTTTTGCCAAACTCTTTAATTCGCTAACCAATTTTTTCTTATCACTACTAACTACATATTTAGGCTTGAAGTCACTCTCAACGCTAACACCCAACTCTTTAGAGGGAAGGTCTGCAATGTGACCAAAGCTAGAAGCTACTTTAAAATCTTTCCCCAAGAATTTCTCAATAGTTTTGGCTTTTGCCGGTGATTCTACAATTACTAAATTCTTAGCCATATTATAATTATTTGGCAACAAAAGTAGGTAAGTTTTTTTGTAACTATGAAATTTATGAGCTCTCTTGTGTTAAATTTAAATCTGAGTATACTTGCTTTTGTAAACTTAAACCAAAGTTTAGTCCACTATCTGATTGAAAAAAGGGCACTCTTTTATTAAGATGAAATAACAGTCAACTTCATAGTATAAAATTAAGGTCATATGATAAGATTTATATCTGTTAGCTAAAACTGTAGTATTTTTGTTCAAAACAAAAAAACTCTGAAACAATTTATACCTATTTTAAATTGGTTGCCTGCTTATAAAAAATCGTATTTTAAAAACGATTTAATAGCCGGAACAACGGTAGCAGTTTTATTGATCCCTCAGGGAATGGCCTATGCAATGATTGCAGGCTTACCTCCCATTTATGGTCTTTATGCGGCATTGGTTCCACAAATAATTTATGCTTTTTTAGGGACTTCAAGACAACTTGCCGTGGGGCCCGTAGCTATGGACTCGCTTTTAGTCGCTGTTGGTCTAGGTGCTATTTCAATGGCATCTCCTGAAGCGTACATTCAAATGGCAATTTTATTAGCTCTAATGATGGGAGTTATACAGTTTCTATTGGGACTTTTAAGAATGGGCTTTATTGTTGCATTCTTATCCAAGCCCGTTATAAGTGGTTTTACATCTGCGGCTGCAATAATTATAGGATTAAGTCAGCTTAAACATTTTCTTGGAATACCTATTCCACAAAGCAATAAGCTTCAGGTCATTATAAAATCAATTATTAATACTGATACATCCATTCATTTTCCGACTTTAGTTATTGGAATTACTGGTGTTTTAATATTACTTGGAATTAAAAAAATAAGCAAAAAAATTCCTGCTTCTTTAGTTGTTGTTGCACTAGGTATCACTTGGGTTTACATTTCACAACAATGGGAAAAAGGAATTGATGTAGTAGGCCTAATTCCTGAGGGACTTCCCTTCTTTCAGTTACCAGTTATTGATTTAGAAACTGTAAAAATTTTATTCCCAACCGCAATAACCATAGCATTGGTCGCCTTTATGGAAGCTATTTCAGTGGCTAAAGCAATAGAAGAAAAAGAAAAAAAATATACATTAAGTCCTAACCAAGAACTTATTGCTCTTGGTGCTTCAAATATGGTAGGGGCACTATTTCAATCCTATCCCACTACCGGAGGGTTTTCCAGAACAGCTGTAAACCATCAAGCAGGTGCTAAAACAGGACTTGCTGCATTAATTACTGCTGCTTTAGTTGCTATCGTTTTGAGTTTTTTCACCCATTGGTTTTATTACTTACCAAAAGCAATACTAGCGGCAATCATTATGGTAGCAGTTATTAATTTAATTGATTTCAAATATGCGAAACGATTATATTTTATTGCAAAAGATGAATTTTTAGTTCTGATAGTTACTTTCTTATTAACCCTCTTTTTTGGAATTACAGAAGGAATTCTTTTAGGAATTTTACTTTCTTTATTACTTTTAGTTTATCGAAGTTCAATGCCACATCATGCATTTTTAGGCCGTATTGGAACCACAAACTATTTCAAAAATAGCCTCCGCTTTCCTAAAGAAGTAGTCCCAAGAGATGATTTAATAATTTTAAGGTTTGACGGCCAGCTTTTCTTTGGAAATATTCAATATTTTAAACAGCTAATCACTGATACTATTTCAAAAAATCCAGATAAAGTCAAAGGATTTATCATTAATATGCGTGCAATAAATTATATTGATAGCACCGCTACTGAACAGCTCACTAAAATAATTTTAACCCTGAAAAAACAAGGAATACGCGTAATGCTAGTTGGAGCAATTGGTCCAGCTCGAGATGTTATTTTAAAAAGTGAAATCATCCGCGTTTTAAGAAAAAGAAATCTTTTTATAACCTCAGGAGACGCATCTGATAGCTTTGATGGAGTTTGTAAAAAAACAACTTTACAGAAAAAATTAACGCAACAAAATAATTCTTGATTACTTTTTAAAATAGATAATATTTAACAAAGAATAGTTTCTTAATTTTATACTCAAATTAGACTAATGATCATTGAACAAATATATACGAGATGTCTTTCTCAAGGTGCATATTTCATAGAAAGCAACGGTGAAGTTGGCATAATAGATCCTCTTAGGGAGACAACTCCTTATATTGAAAAAGCCAAGAAAAATAACGCTAAGATTAAATATATTTTCGAAACTCATTTCCATGCAGATTTTGTGAGTGGTCATGTAACTCTTGCTAAAGAAACTGGTGCTACTATTGTATATGGCCCTTTAGCTAAAACAAGTTATGATTCTTTAATTGCCAAAGACCAACAAGAATTTAAAATTGGAGAAATTACACTTACCGTTTTACACACTCCAGGGCATACTATGGAAAGTACTACTTATTTACTTCGTGACGCAAAAAATAAAGATATTGCAATTTTTAGTGGAGATACACTATTTTTAGGTGATGTCGGGCGTCCTGATTTAGCTCAAAAAGCAGCTGATATGACACAAGAAGATTTAGCTGGAATTCTCTTTGATAGTCTTCGAGAAAAAATTATGCCTCTAGCTGATGATGTTTTTGTGTACCCTGCTCATGGAGCTGGTTCTGCTTGTGGAAAAAATTTAAGTAAAGAGACTGTTGGTACTATTGGAGATCAAAAAAAGACAAACTACGCACTCCGTGCAGACATGACAAAAGAAGAATTTGTAAAAGAAGTAACTAATGGTTTACTTCCTCCACCACAATATTTTCCTTTAAATGTAAAGATGAATAAAGAAGGATATACTGACATTGATAAAATTCTTGAAAATGGAACAAAGCCTTTAACTCCTGAGGATTTTGAAGTAATTGCTAACGAAACTAATGCACTTATTTTAGATGTCAGGCATCAAGATGATTTTACAAAAGGACACATTCCGAAGTCTATTTTTATTGGAATCGATGGAGATTTTGCTCCTTGGGTAGGTGCCATGATTGGGAATGTCAAACAACCTATTTTACTAGTTACACCGAAAGGAAGAGAAAAAGAAACAATCACTCGCCTTTCACGTGTTGGGTTTGATCAAACACTTGGATATCTTAATCACGGTATTGAAGCTTGGTCTAAAGCAGGGAATGCAATAGATACTATTGACGGAATTAAAGTAACGGACTTAAAAGCACTGAAAGAACAGAAAGTTCTTAATATTTTTGATGTTCGTAAACCCGGTGAATATGCTTCAGAACACTTAGATGAAGCTCACTCTACCCCTTTAAGTTTTATAAATGATTACATGGATAAATTTCCTGAAAATGAACCTTTTTATCTTCACTGTGCAGGAGGGTACAGAAGTGTAATTGCTGCTTCTATTTTAAAAAGTAGAGGGATTCATAATTTGATAGATGTCAAAAGAGGATTTGCAGCTATTAAAAATGAAGGTATGAAAATTTCAGAATACATTTGCCCATCAAAACTATAACTTTTAAATAGCTTAAATGATAACTTTTAGAGATTCGAAATATCAATATTCTTTCGGATTTTAAAAGAAATTAATAGGAAAGGTATTAGGTATATTTTAGATGTTTTTGGAATTTAATTTTATAGATTTTAACTGATTCATTCCGTCTAAAAAAATAGTCCAAACAATAAAAATCTCTGAATCTATTATTTCTAATTGAGGAACTCCTGTATTCCTTCCTCCATCAATTTTAGATATTGTAATTGGCTCAGAAATCTTTCCATCAAATGAAACCTTTTTAATTCTCAAATAAGTTCCAATATCATCAACTTCCATGTAACTAACTATTACTTCTTTATCATTTAAAAATGAAACATCTACCCTTCCTATAGCATCATGGTCATTTACTTTTACCGGAGCGCCAAAAGAATTGCCGTTATTTTTTGAAAATGAAACATTTACTAAAGGATTATCATTAAAAACTGTAAACCAAGCAATAGCAAGGTCTTTTGAATTGACAGCAACTTTAGGGCCATTTACTGGACATCCATTTATTATCCATCCATCATCATGAACCACATTAGGTTCTTCCCAAGTTCCATTTATGTTTTTAACACTATAAATATCCCTTACCTCTTTCTCACCTCTATCTCTGTAAACAACTATAGGCCCATCATTAGTGATTGCTATTGATGTCTGGCAGCAATCACAAGTTGAAGCGTCGAGTTCGCTTTCTTTAATAACATCTCCTTTATCAGTAATTTCTGCAAAACGAATTGTCATTGGTTTATGTTCTCCATCTAGTTTTTTTTCAATTGTATTTCTTCCATCTAACCAAGTGATAAAAAATCCTTTTTTATTATTTGCTATTATACTCACAAAACCATGTTCTGCTTTAACGCCATCAGTATTTAACAAAAAATCTTCTTTTATTTTCTCTCCAGATAATTTTTGTAAATTTAAAACAACATCATAAGTATATTTACCAGAAGCTGATTTCTTTAAATGGCTTGTAATTATTAAATCTTGATTAATTGCATGAGCTGGAAAATCTGCCCAATTAATAAACCAGTCGGAACCAGAAGCGATTACTTGAGGTTTAATCCATCGTCCTTCCATATACCGACTATAGTTTAAGGAGGCTTTGTTTTCTTCTTTAGAAGAAATCCAAGATAAAGTCAAAGAACCATTAGAAGAAACTAGATTAGGTTGTGCATTACTATTCTCATAAAAGAAAGGAATTTCTTGTATGTAGACTTCTTTTGTAGAACAAGACATTGTAGCTAGTAAAGAGAAAAATAAAATGAATTTCTTCATATCATAATGTTTTTAATTTATTTATTATTATTTCAGAATCCCAAACAATCGTTCCTACAATAGTTTCAATTTTTATTCCGTTTTCATTAAAAATGTATGATGTTGGTAAAGAATAGATTCCAAGTGTTTCATTTGATCTAACGGATTTTAAAAAATTAAATTCATATTTCTTATCATTTTTAAACGCAGATATTTTTGAAACTTTTTCATCCGAAACTAACAGAAAAATATAGTTGTGATTTTTCAAAATCTGTTGAGCCCTTTTTATTCCTGGCATTTCTTTTATACATGGGCCACACCACGTAGCCCAATGATTAATGATGATTTTCTTTCCTTCGTAGGATGTCAAATCAACTTTTTTATTTTTTAAATCTACGAAAGAAGTTTTAAGCTGAAGAGACTCTATATCAGACAACTTTTCGTTTTGAGAAACACTTGAATTACATCCCAAAAACAAAATAAAACAACTTATAAAAATCAAATTTTTCATAAAATGATTTGAATTTATTTTCTAATGTAATGATTTTATGATCAGTGTATTTTTTTGATAAGGAGTTTATCATTTATGCATGACACTTTGTCTGTGATTCCTTATCTTTGTATGATTATTTTGCAAAAGTTGGGAGGAAAGTAAAAAGTAATAAAAATAAATTGCAAGGTTTCCTAAATAGAAATCTGTAAAAAAAATAAAGTATTGAAAACCAAAACAGTAAGTATTAAGGAAAATAGGGGATTATCAGATTATTCCCCCCATAAAAATCCGAACAAATATAACAAAAAAGTACTTGATAATCAAGGTGTTAAACCAAAAAATACCTATAATAAACGAGTATACTTAGAAAGCTATGGTTGTCAAATGAACTTTGCAGATAGCGAGATTGTGGCGTCTATCCTGAATGATGACGGCTATAAAATAACAGAGGTCCTAGAGGAAGCTTCACTAGTTTTGGTGAATACTTGTGCTATCCGTGAAAAAGCAGAACTAACAGTTCGTAAAAGATTAGAATACTTTAATTCCCTTAAAATAAAAAAATCAGAAATGACAGTGGGAGTTTTAGGCTGTATGGCAGAACGCCTAAAACATAAATTCCTTGAAGAAGAAAAGATAGTTGACTTAGTAGTTGGACCTGACGCTTATAAAGATATTCCAAACCTACTTAAAGAAGTGGCTAGCAAAAAAGAAGCTGTTAATGTCCTATTATCAAAAGATGAAACCTACGGTGACATTATTCCTGTTAGACTAAATTCAAATGGCGTTTCTGCATTCGTTTCTATTACTCGTGGCTGTGATAATATGTGTACTTTCTGCGTAGTTCCATTCACTCGGGGAAGAGAGCGCAGTAGAGATCCGAGAAGTATTTTGGAAGAAATAAGCTCATTAGAAGCTAAAAATTATAAAGAAATTACTCTACTTGGGCAAAATGTAGATAGTTATTTATGGTATGGAGGAGGGCTAAAAAAAGATTTTGAAAAAGCTACATCATTACAACAAAAAACAGCTTTGCGTTTTGAAAATTTATTAACACTTGTAGCTAAAGCTCAACCAAAAATGAGAATTAGGTTTTCAACATCAAATCCTCAGGACATGTCTCTTGACGTATTAAAAGTTGTAGCCAAATACAATAATATCTGTAATGCCATTCACCTTCCTGTTCAATCGGGTAGTAACACCATTTTAAAAAAAATGAATCGACAACACACCCGTGAAGAATATTTCAGTCTCATAAACTCCATTCGTTCTATACTTCCTGATTGTGGTATTTCTCACGATATGATTTCAGGATTCCCATCAGAAACAGAACAAGACCACCAAGACTCATTAGACCTTTTAGACTATGTGAAATACGACTTTGGGTTTATGTATTCATATTCTGAAAGACCCGGTACAATGGCAGCAAAAAAAATCAAGGATGATGTGCCAGAAAAAATTAAGCAGAGGAGACTTAGTGAAATCATTTCAAAACAAAGAGAGCATAGTAATTTTAGAACTTCACAAAATATTGGTAAAACAGTTTGTGTATTAATTGAAAAGGTTTCTAAAAAATCTGAAATCCAATGGAGTGGTAAAACAGCTAAAAATACTGTTGTTGTTTTTCCAAAAGAACACTATAAAATTGGAGATTTTGTAGATGTTAAAATTGAAAAATGTACCTCTGCAACCCTTATTGGGAATGCTGTTGGATACTCTAAAAGCGTTTAATTATGGATTCATTACAAAGTATTAAACAACGTTTCGGAATTATTGGAAATAACTTAGGGCTCAACAGAGCTCTGGAGAAATCAATGCGCGTTTCTGGAACTGATATATCTGTATTGGTTATTGGAGAAAGTGGGGTAGGAAAAGAAAATATTCCTAAAATAATACACCAGTATTCTCATAGAAAACACTCAAAATATATTGCAGTAAATTGTGGGGCTATTCCTGAGGGAACTATTGACAGTGAGCTTTTTGGTCATGAAAAAGGAGCCTTTACGGGAGCGACCCAAACCCGCTTAGGGTATTTTGAAGTTGCTGATGGGGGCACTATTTTTTTAGATGAAGTAGGAGAACTTCCACTCCCCACTCAAGTTCGCTTACTGAGAGTGCTTGAAACTGGAGAGTTTATAAAGGTCGGTTCATCTATCGCCCAAAAAACAAATGTAAGAATAGTAGCAGCGACCAATGTTAACATGATGGATGCTATACAAAAAGGGAAGTTTAGAGAGGATTTATACTACCGCCTTAGCACAGTTGAAATTACCCTACCACCACTACGTGATCGAAAAGAAGATATTGTACTTTTATTTAGAAAATTCGCCTCTGATTTTGCTCAAAAATACCAAATGCCTACCTTAAGACTTGATGAACATGCCCAAGCTCTTTTAAAAGAATATCGTTGGAATGGAAATATTAGACAGTTAAGGAATGTTGCAGAACAGTTATCTGTATTAGAAAAAGAAAGGAATATTAATGCAGCGATGATCCGTATGTATTTACCAGATAATGGTTCAAAGACCCCGGCTTTAATGGGTAAAAAAGCAAGCGAAAGTGATTTTTCTTCAGAACGTGAAATCTTGTATAAAGTGCTTTTTGATATGAAAAATGATTTAAATGACTTGAAAAAATTAACTCTTGACCTAATGAATAATGAAACCTCTGAAGTTGTTCAGGAAAAAAATCAAGGATTAATAGATAAAATTTATGGAAAAGAAACGGATCGTAAAGAAGAAGAAATGTCTTCTTCATATGAAGCTCTTCCATTTCAGGCAGAAACCTCAGATATTTCTCAATTAGAAGCAATGGATAAATATTCATATGCTGAAACAATTGAAGAAGAGGAACCCCTTTCTCTTCAAGCGAAAGAAATAGAAATGATTAAACAAGCTTTAATTAGAAGCAATGGAAAACGTAAATTGGCTTCAAAAGAATTAGGTATCTCAGAGCGAACACTTTATCGTAAAATAAAACAATATGATCTCAATGACCTTGAAAAAGAATAATCTAAAGCTTGTATCCCTTCTATTTATCATAATTTTAGTAGATTCTTGTGGGATTTATTCCTTTACAGGTGCTTCCATTCCTGCAGGAGTAACAACTTTTCAGGTAAATTTCTTTGAGAATAAAGCAGGGAATAGACCTGGATCTACCGTAGAGCCAGGCATAGATAACGAGTTTACTGTTGCCCTTCAAGATTTAATAATGAATCAAACTAACTTAGATTTAGTAACTACTGATGGCCAATTAATTTATGAAGGAGAAATCACAGAATATAGTGTAACACCAATGTCTGCTACTGCAAAAATAACAGCTGCTCAAAACCGATTAAAAATGTCGATTGCTTTTCGTTTTATAAACATAAAAAAAGAAGAGGATGATTACAACAAAACGTATTCTTTCTTTTATGACTTTCCAGCAGAACTGCAAGTTTACGATGTAAAAGATGCGGCACACAAAGAAATTTTTGATAGAATTACACAAGATATATTTAATGATACTTTAGCTAAATGGTAATTAAAGACCCTATTTCCCTTTTTAAGACATTAGACACCTTTGACTTTTCTAGCAAAAAACAACTTGAAGCACTTGAAAATGTTCTTGAGCTTTATCCTGATTTTCATTTAGTAAGAACCTATTTCCTGAAAGCTGTGCAAGAACAAAAACCTGAAGCTTATGACAGCCAGCTTTCGCATACTGCAATCGCGACATATGACCGAAACCTTTTATATGATTTTATTAAAGATCAAGAGAAACTATCTCTTAATGTTAAAGATAGTCATTCGATTTTAAAAATAAATACACCACTAAAAGAACCTAAAAAGAGTAAATTAAAGGAAACTAAAAAAGTCTCAGAATTCCAAGAAACAGAAAATACACCAGAATCCCTAACTTTTGCTGATTGGGCTTACTACTTAAAAACAAAAAAAATATTAAACAACGAAAAACCGACTTTAGAAGATAAATTTAAGCTCATTGACAGCTTTATTGCCAATACTCAAAAAATTGTCCCTGATAAGAACTCAAAAAATAATATTGATTTAAGTGAAATAAGTTGGACATCTTCTGATGAATTAATGACTGAAACTTTAGCTAAAGTTTTTGTTAAGCAACAAAAATATACTAAAGCACTTCAGGCCTATCAAATATTAGGTTTGAAATATCCAGAAAAAAATAGTTTCTTTGCAGACCAAATAAAAGAGATTAAAAGATTACAAAAACTGAAAGATTGACCCAATGAGTACATTCTCCATATTTATTGCCCTTATTATTGTTGTTTGCTTCCTTCTAGTGTTGGTTGTTATGGTTCAAAATCCTAAAGGAGGTGGACTTTCTTCTTCTTTTGGTGGTGGTGGGTCACAACAAGTAGGTGGTGTTCAAAAAACTTCAGATTTTTTAGACAGAAGCACATGGATACTTGCCTCTTTGCTTTTAATTTTAATTTTAATGTCTAACGTTAGTCTTTCTCCAGGAACTAGTGTTTCTGATTCAAAGTTATTGCAAGATAACGCCATACGGCAGTCGATTCCAGAATCACTTCCAGAAAGTACAGAGGAAGCATATGAAGAAATTCCTGAAATTCCAGAAATTCCTGCAAATAACTAATACGCTCCAATAAACATTCTTAAACTGACAAGCTGACATTTTAATTTTAAAATTGTCAGTATATAATGAGGTGGCATGATTTCTGAAATAATTTAAAAATAAAAAATAAATTAACGATGAGCAAAATAAATATTAAACCCCTAGCAGATAGAGTTCTAATTGAACCAGCTGCTGCTGAAACTAAAACTTCATCTGGTCTTTACATCCCAGATACTGCAAAAGAAAAACCTCAAAAAGGAACAGTTGTAGCAGTAGGATCAGGCACAAAAGATAACCCTATTACTGTTGCTGTTGGCAATCAAGTTTTATATGGTAAATATGCAGGGACCGAATTACAACATGAAGGAAGAGATTTTCTAATCATGAAAGAAAGCGACATATTCGCAATCGTTTAATTTATTAAAAAAACAAAGAAATGGCAAAAAAAATAGAATTTGATATAGAAGCAAGAGACGGCATCAAGCGTGGTGTAGATGCTCTTGCAAATGCAGTTAAAGTAACTTTAGGTCCCAAAGGTAGAAACGTAATTATCGGGAAATCTTTTGGTGCACCTCAAGTAACTAAAGATGGTGTTACTGTAGCTAAAGAAATTGAATTAGAAGATGCCCTCGAAAATATGGGAGCCCAAATGGTTAAAGAAGTGGCTTCTAGAACCAATGATCTTGCTGGAGATGGAACTACTACAGCTACAATATTAGCACAAGCAATCGTAAAAGAAGGTCTTAAAAATGTAGCAGCTGGCGCAAATCCACTTGATCTTAAAAGAGGGATTGACAAAGCGGTAGAAGCTATTGTGAAAACCCTTGAAAAACAAGCTGTTTCTGTGGGTGATTCTTCAGAAAAAATCAATCAAGTTGCTAGTATTTCGGCTAATAACGACCCAACAATTGGGGGATTAATTACAGAGGCTTTTGAAAAAGTAGGTAAAGAAGGAGTCATTACTGTTGAAGAAGCAAAAGGAACGGAAACCTACGTAGATGTAGTTGAAGGAATGCAATTTGATCGTGGATATCTATCACCTTATTTTGTGACTGATTCAGAAAAAATGCTAGCTGACCTTGAGTCACCATACATTTTATTATACGATAAAAAAATTTCTACAATGAAAGACTTGCTCCCTGTTATAGAGCCAGTAGCTCAAACAGGAAAGCCTCTAATTATTATTGCAGAAGATGTAGACGGTGAAGCCCTAGCAACTTTAGTTGTTAACAAGCTTCGTGGTGCACTTAAAATTGCAGCGGTTAAAGCACCTGGATTTGGCGATAGAAGAAAAGCAATGCTTGAAGACATCGCAATTTTGACTGGTGGTACTGTAATTTCAGAAGAACGTGGTTTTACATTAGAAAATACTACTTTAGAAATGTTGGGTACTGCAGAAAAAGTAATGATTGATAAAGACAATACTACTGTTGTTAATGGTAGTGGATCTGCTGAAGAAATTCAAGCTCGTGTTAATCAAATAAAAGCGCAAATTGAAGTGAGTACTTCTGATTACGATAAAGAAAAATTACAAGAACGTTTAGCTAAGCTTTCTGGTGGTGTTGCAGTACTTTATGTGGGTGCACCTTCTGAAGTTGAAATGAAAGAAAAAAAGGATCGTGTAGATGATGCTTTACATGCAACGCGCGCCGCTGTGGAAGAAGGAATAGTAGCTGGTGGAGGTGTTGCGCTTTTAAATGCTAAAAAAGTGTTAGGATCTATTAAAGCGAATAATGCGGATGAAGCAACCGGTATTGAAATTATAAACAAAGCTCTAGAGGCGCCGCTTAGAATTATTGTTGAAAATTCAGGTGGTGAAGGTTCTGTGGTAGTTTCTAAAGTCTCTGAAGGGAAAGACAACTTTGGCTATAATGCTAAAGATGGCACCTACGTTGATATGTTGAAAGCTGGTATAATTGATCCTAAAAAAGTTACCCGAGTTGCCCTTGAAAATGCAGCTTCTGTTTCTGGAATGATCTTGACTACAGAATGTGCTTTAATTGATATTAAAGAAGAAGCCCCAGCTGCACCACCAATGGGTGGAGGTATGCCAGGAATGATGTAATATTCATTGATATAAAAAAACCCGCTATAGGCGGGTTTTTTTATGTTTTAATTTTTGACAATAGACATTCGCTCATACAAACAACACATTGGCAGTTTATCGTACGTAGTCTCAATTGCCTTTACTAAGGGAGTATCATGTCCCGCTAAAGCAATGGTATGTTGAAGTGAATCAAGTGAAATTTTATTGCTATCATAAATTACCGATATTAAATGGGTAGGGATATCCCAATTTGCCATTTTAACACCCTTAACACTAAAGGCAGCCTTTTGAATCCTGTTCTGACACATTTCACAATTACCACTAACTTCAAAAGTGGCTTTAATATTTTTCTTTCCTTTGCTTTGTCCTGACAATGCTAGCGGAAAAGTAATTAACATTATTAGTAGTATTTTTTTCATGATCTAAAATTCAGATTAATTTATTCAGTAAAAATAGTTATAAATTCCAACGTAAGCCAGCATAAAGCATTCTTCCAAAAATTGGTGCATATACTTGGGCTGAATCAAAATTAATTCCAAAAGGATCATCTACCCCTACAATAGGGTTTTTTTGAGTATAATTTCCTAGATTTTCTACCCCAGTGTATATTTCAAATTTTTGAGAAAAAGCACGTGTCAACTGACTATTCCATAGCCCATAAGCTGGGGCGTAGGAGTTCCTTAAATCTCGAATTGTATCCACAAGACGTTGCTCTCCAACGGCATGAAAGGTTAAATCCCATCGCCACTGACCTCCTTTTATAGAGCGATCTGTTTCCCAGCCTATATTTCCAAAAAATATGTGTTTAGCCTGAAGAGGTCGTTGCAAGAATCCGGAATTATAGGTTGTTTTTACATCGTAGTTTTTATAGGCAAAACGAAAATCAAGTGCTTTAAAAGGCGAATAATCAAGGGCGAGTTGAAAACTATTAGCCCTGCTTTTTCCGTTTAAATTATAAAAAGATATCCTCCCTTTTTCTTCCCAGTCCACTACTACTTGATCTGTAAAGTCAGTTACATAGTAATCAGCAGTAATATCACCATTTCCCCCCCATAGAGAGAATATTTTTCTTATACTAACCCCATAATTGAATGCTTTTTCTGGATTAAGTCCATAAATATCACCCCCATTTTGAATGATTGAAATTATTCGATTTGTGCCAAAAAGAGTTTGATTTTCTGCAAAAATATTGGCCGCTTTACGACCATTCCCAACAGAAGCTCTTATAATAATATTTTCTTTAGGCAGATAACGAATATGAACTCTTGGAGTAATAAAATTTCCTAAACGATTATGTGTGTCAAAACGAACTCCACTCACCAAACTAAAGTTTTCCAAATTATCATAACTATATTCAAAAAAGGCTCCTGCAGAATTATCAGCCCTATTAAAATTAAAAGTGTCAACAGCTTCTATGTATTGATCATATGAAAAATTAATTCCTGCTTTAAACTTGTTTTTAGTATTTCCTATAATAGAGTTGAATAAAAGATTTGAATAAAAACTTTCATGATTTATATCATACTGCCTAAACCCATAATAAGCTTCTTGTTTATGATTGCTGTATGCCGATTGAAAACCAAAACTTTGATATGGTGCTTCAGGAAAAACATATCCTACTTTTAAAGAACTATCAAACCTTGCTGTACTGATTTCACTTCCCCAAAGAGCGTTACTATTTCTGTCTGAAGTTGGAGAAAATCCAACAGCCCCAATTTGCTTATCATCTTTCATCCATCTGAAACTTCCAAAACTTACCCATCCTTTTTGAGCATCGGTATATTGCCAACGATTTAAAATATTTACTTGCTTAGCCAAAGGAACATCTAAAAAGGAATCATTGTTCCGATCCACTTTATTAGTGCGTTGATTTCCATGAATAAATATTCCTGTACTCCATTTATCATTTAGCTTGAAGTTTCCATGTGTGTTCAGTTCTTGCCTTCCATTTGCTGAAGTGAAAAAATTAAAAAACAAGGGTACGTCAGAGAAAGGTTTTTTTATTTCGGTATTAATTTGTCCAGCAATGCTTTCAAAACCATTGACAACACTCCCCACCCCCTTTGTTATTTGAATACTTTCAATCCAGGTGCCTGGAGTAAACGTGAGCCCATAAGCCTGAGATGCACCACGTACCATTGGAATGTTTTCTTCAGTTATCAGGAGATATGGACTTGTTAAGCCCAGCATTTTAATCTGTTTCGTACCGGTCAAAGCATCCGAAAAATTTACATCGATAGAAGGATTCGTTTCAAAGCTTTCAGAAAGATTACAGCAAGCTGCTTTTAATAGTTCGGCACTATTGACATTAATTATATTCTGAGTTTCAAAATAAGCCTTTTGAATCGCTTTTCGTCTTTGAGTAAGGGTAACTTCATCAAGTGCATCTGAAGTGTTAGTAGAAAGCAAGTGCCTGATTGCTTTATTATCATTAATGGATAACGTATCCGATTTAAACCCAATATAGCTAATAACAAGCTTTTGATTTACTCCAGTAAAAGGTAGTGAAAACATACCTTTTTGATTAGTTATGGTGCCTGTTTGTGTTCCCAACCAATAAACATTAGCGCCTTCCAACGGGAGAGAATTTTCGCCTTCTTCAACAAGAATAGTTCCCGTAAAAGACATTTGTGCTTGGGCTATAAAGCCAAAAATGGCAATAAATATAATAGTGAGTTTTTTCATTTTAAGTGTATAAAATTAGTTCGTGATGTAATTCAAAGGATGAAAAACAATTACTAGCCATAGTACACAAAGGAATGCTTTAACAAAATGAGTTGATTTTTTTGAGGGGGGGGTGGGTTCCAATTCAATTCTTCGATTAGCAATAAAACAGGAGGAGTATTTACTGAAAAATCATTCAAAGGAAGTTTTGAAAATAAAGTAGCTATAACATCAACCGTTTCAAACTGTATCTTTTGAGGTTCGTCATTTTGAAAAAGAAAGGTTGCATCTTTACAACAAGGTGTTTTTGATAACACTGTTTTAGTGGAAGATTCTTTTACTAAGGACTTTATCATTCCACAATTAGATGGCTTTTGAGCCAAAGAAATAATTGCAGCTTTTGAACCACAATAATGAATATTTAGTGCAAAGCCTGCCCTAGATCCGAAGATCAAAAAAGCTAAAAAAAGACTTGTTAAATATTTCATTTTCATGATGTAAAGGTAATACTTTAACCAATAATTAAAACAATAGACTAGGCAAATTCCATTTCCCAAACTATTTGGGTGATATAATTTATTTTCTAAAACCTCTGTATAAGGGACCTATTCCGTTTTTATTTAAATTAAAAAAATGACTAAAACAAAGTTATAAAACCCTGATATATAGAGCATATTACTTACTTTTGTTATAATTATGTTTCAAGTAGATTTTTCAAAAGCACTTTCAGAAGTTTCAGTATTACTGAAAACGAACGTCCCTACTCTTATGGGACTGGAAAAAGTATGTTCCATTTTAAGAAAACATATAAAACACTATGACTGGGTTGGGTTTTATTTTGCTAACTTTAAGAAACAAACACTTAATTTAAAAGCTTTTTCTGGAAACCCTGCAGAACATACTGAAATTCCATTTGGAAAAGGAATTTGTGGTCAAGTAGCTGTTTCAAATAAAAATTTTGTAGTTCCTGATGTATTAGCCCAAGACAATTATTTAGCATGTAGTATTGATGTTCGTTCTGAAATTGTCATTCCACTCTTTTTGAAAGGAAAAAATATTGGACAAATAGATATTGACTCTAAAAAAACAGATCCCTTTACCAGCAAAGACTCTATTTTCCTTGAGACTGTTTGTGCCCTCATTTCAAAAACCTATAATACTTCACTCTTATATCTTTAATACGATTATGGATTCAAAAAAAATAACCTCAGCACTTATTTCTGTTTTTGACAAAACCGGATTGGAGCCACTTATAGAAAAACTTGCTGCAAACAATGTAACCTTATACTCAACGGGAGGAACAGAAACTTTTATTAGAAGTCTTGGACATGAGGTTAATGCAATAGAAGACACAACGGGGTATCCGTCTATTTTAGGGGGAAGAGTAAAAACACTCCACCCAAAAGTATTTGGAGGAATTTTAAATAGAGCTGATGTTGCTTCAGATGAAGCAGAAATGGAAACCCATGAAATACCTTCATTTGATTTGGTCATTGTTGATTTATATCCTTTCGAAAAAACAGTAGCTGGAAATGCTACTGAAAGTGAAATTATAGAAAAAATAGACATTGGAGGAATTGCATTAATTCGTGCCGCTGCCAAAAATTTTAATCATGTTTTCTGTATTTCAGACAAAGAAGACTATGCTTCTTTTATAGCGCTGTATTTAAATGCTCAAGGAGCTCCATCTCAAAAAGAGCGAAAAGAATATGCGGTTAAAGCATTCCATACTTCTTCACATTACGACACTGCCATTTTCAATCATTTTAATGAAAAAAAAGATAGATTAAAGTTGAGTGTTAGTAAATCACAAATTTTGCGTTATGGTGAGAATCCTCATCAAGAAGGGCGCTTTTTTGGTCCTTTAAATGAATTATTAGAACACTTACATGGGAAAGAAATTTCATACAATAACCTCTTAGATATTGATGCAGCAGTAAATCTAATGCTTGAGTTTTATGAGGGAAAACCAGCTTTTGGTATTTTGAAACACAATAATGCTTGTGGTTTCGCAGTTCGTGACACATTAGTAAACGCATATAAAGATGCACTTGCGGGAGATCCCGTCTCAGCTTTTGGAGGTGTTTTAATTAGTAATAAAATAATTGATTTGGATACGGCTAAAGCTATTCACTCACTGTTTTGTGAAGTTGTTATTGCGCCGGGTTATGAGAATGAAGCACTGGAGTTATTAAAACATAAGAAAAATAGAATAATTCTTAACCAAAAACAGATAGAGCTTCCAAACAGAACAATAAGAACCTGCTTAAATGGTGTTTTAGTTCAAGATAAAGATTCAAAAACTGATCAACAAGAAGATTTAACAACTGTAACTATTACCCGACCTTCAGATACTGATATTAAAGATTTACTTTTTGCCTCAAAAATATGTAAGCACACAAAATCAAATACGATTGTTTTGGCTAAAAATCAACAACTTTTGGCCTCAGGAACTGGCCAAACATCTCGAGTAGATGCATTAAATCAAGCCATTAATAAAGCCAAAAGCTTTGGTTTTAACCTTGATGAATCTGCCTTGGCTAGTGATGCCTTTTTCCCCTTTCCAGACTGCGTTGAAATTGCAAATAATTCAGGTATAAAAGCAGTTATTCAACCCGGAGGCTCAATTAAAGATAAACTGTCAATAGATTACTGTAATACCCATAAAATGTCAATGGTTTTTACTGGAACTCGACACTTTAAACATTAATTCATAATTTTAACTATTCAATACAATTAAAAATGGGATTTTTTACAGAAGAAATAGCAATTGATTTAGGTACTGCAAACACCCTAATTATTCACAACGATAAAGTTGTTGTGAATAGCCCTTCTATTGTTGCTATTGATAGATCAACTGGTAAAGTCATTGCCATTGGCCATGAAGCAAGTATGATGCAGGGGAAAACTCATGAAAACATCAAAACGGTAAGACCTTTAAAAGATGGGGTCATTGCGGACTTTAATGCATCAGAGCAGATGATTAATCATTTAATCAAAAGTATTCCCACCTTAAGCCGTCGTTTTTTTTCACCTGCCCTTCGAATGGTTATATGTATACCTTCTGGGATAACAGAAGTAGAAATGCGTGCAGTTAGAGAATCTGCAGAACGTGTTAATGGTAAAGAAGTTTATCTTATTCATGAGCCGATGGCTGCTGCGATTGGTATTGGAATTGATATTATGCAACCCAAAGGAAACATGATTGTTGATATAGGGGGAGGAACTACTGAAATTGCAATTATCGCTCTTTCAGGAATTGTTTGTGATAAGTCTATCAAAATTGCAGGTGATGTCTTTACGAGTGATATCATCAATTACATGCGTAGCAAACACAACTTATATATTGGAGAGCGAACGGCTGAAAAAATAAAGATTATTGTTGGTAGTGTAATGGAGGAATTAGAAAACCCCCCAGATCAAATGTCTGTTCAAGGAAGAGATTTATTGTCCGGTAAACCAAAACAAGTAATGATCAACCATGGTGAAATTGCAAAAGCACTTGACAAATCTGTAATACGTATTGAAGATGCCATTATGGAAGCTTTATCACAAACTCCCCCTGAGCTTGCAGCAGACATCTATAATACTGGGATATATTTAGCGGGTGGAGGTGCTCTTCTAAGGGGTCTTGACAAACGTCTTTCTCAAAAAACAGATTTACCCATTTATGTTGCCGAAGATCCTTTGCAAGCAGTTGTAAGAGGGACTGGAATTGCACTAAAAAATTTAGAGCGCTTTAAAACTGTCTTGTTTAAATAAATAAAGTATGCAGCGAATCTTAAATGTGTTCGTAAAATATAGAAATTCCATTCTTTATTTATTTTTATTAGTTTTTTCACTAATTTTTTTGAAAGCTAATAGCAATTTTCATCAATTGAAATTAGAAAAAATAAGTCTTTTTTTTAGTAGTAGTATTTATTCATTTTCGAATTCCATTAATCGCTATTTCCATTTAGAGAAAGAAAATCAAAGACTCCTAAAAGAAAATGAAGTGCTCAAATCTATCCAAATAAAATCTAATACTCCTTTTCTTTATTCAGAAGGATATAACAATAAAACAAACTTCCCTTTTGATGTTCAAAAAGTTAATATTATTAAGAATAGTTTTCAAAGTCAATACAACTATATTATTATAGACAAGGGGGCTGCTTCCGGAATTAAAATAGAAATGGGAGTCATTTCTAACAATGGAATCATAGGACTAGTCCAGGCAGTTACAGATAATTATGCAAGTGTCATTTCTATTCTAAATCAAGACATGAAAATTAATGTTCGTTTTAAAAATAGAACCACATTTGGTTCTTTAATATGGAAAGGTAAAATGCCTAAAAAATTTAGCGTTGAAGATGTTGTGTCAACATCTTCAATTAAAAAAGGAGATACGATAGTAACTGGTGGAATGTCATCATATTTCCCCTATGGAATTCCATTGGGAGTTGTTACTAATCTCGAAAATAATATTCAAAATGGATATTATAAAATTGATGCTGAATTATTCGAAAATCCTGCTGAATTATACAAAGCTTATGTAATTGAAAATAGAGATTTTAAGGAAATAAATTCTCTCATGAAAAATATTAAGCAATGAATTCACAAATCCTGAAAATGATGGGGTCTTTCGTGCTTCTTATACTTGCACAAGTATTGCTCTTTAATCAAATAAATATTTTTGGATCCGTAAATCCAATGCTATATCTTTTTTTTCTAGTGATGTATCCGTTTGATCAAAATCAAACCTTTTATATTTTTATTGGATTTGTTCTTGGTTTTTTTATAGATTTTCTTTCCCAAACCGGAGGTGCTCATACCATAGCTTCACTTTCCGTAAGCTATCTAAGACCCATTATCATGAAATATTCCTATGGATTAACCTCTGAGCTACCCAAAAGTATATTAACCGATCCAAGAAAAACTAATAACTTCTTGTTTTTACTTATTTTTATTAGTATTCATCATTTAATTTACTTTGCTATAGCATATTTTAGTGCAGACGCTTTCTTACTCATTATAAAGAATAGTTTACTCACCATGATATTTTCCCTAATTTTAATCTTATTAATATCATCTTTATATAGAGTTAAATAATGATACGAAAGATTACTTTGTTAAGTTTTACCATCGGTGCCTCTTTATTGTTCATTTTGCAATTAATGTCACTTCAATTATTTAATTCTGATTATTCTGAGCTTTCTTTAAATAATGCAGTTGAAGAGCGTCCTGTGTTTCCAAATAGAGGATTAATTTATGATAGAAATGGAATTCTGTTGGTTAAAAATCAACCAGCCTATGACTTAATGGTAATCCCAGAAAATCAAGAATCTTTTGACACTCTGGAACTAACATCAGTTTTAAACATTACCAAACAAGATCTTATTACTCAATTAAAAAAAGCAGAACGTTTTTCAAATAAGCATCCTTCGGAAATAATCCGACAGGTTTCAAAAGAAACACGTGCTTTTTTTCAGGAGAAAATGTGGAAATATCCGGGATTTTATTTTCAAAAAAAGACAGTTAGAGACTATACTATTTCCATCGCATCAAATGTCTTAGGATATACAAGTGAGGTGAATCAAGGAGAGCTTAAAGGAAAAACTGATTATATTTTGGGTGAAATGATTGGTAGGCAAGGAATTGAAAAAAATTATGAAACAATTTTAAAAGGAGAGAAAGGGGCTGTTTTTTTTCAAAAAGACCGCTTTAACAGAATTATAGGACCCTATAAAGAAGGAGTGTTTGATATTCCCTTAAAGCCAGCGGAAGATTTAACTCTTACAATTGATGGATTATTGCAACAATATGGTGAATCTTTATTACAGAATAAAAGAGGGGGTATTGTAGCAATTGAACCTAACACAGGAGAAGTTTTAGCCTTGGTGTCAGCGCCTAGTTTTAATCCTAATTTATTAATTGGTCGTGAACGTTCAAAAAACTTTAATACCTTAAGAAATGATACCTTAGCTAAGCCTCTTTTTGATAGGGCCCTTCAAGCAGAATATTCTCCTGGTTCACCCTTTAAAACATTAAATGCCTTAATTGGTTTACAAGAAAATGTAATCACTCCCAAAACAATATTTAGGTGTAATAAAGGTCATTCATATTCAAAGAATGCCTTTATGAAATGTCATTGCAAAGTTGGCTCTAAAAATGATTTGCTTAGAGGTATTTATAATTCTTGTAATACATATTTTGCTAAAACATATTTAGGAATAATTAAGAGCGCCCCTACTCCAGCAGAAGGTGTCGATCTTTGGAAAAACCATCTTAAAAAATTTGGTCTTGGAGACTACTTGGGATATGATTTACCCATTGGTAAAAAAGGCTTTATTCCTGGTAGTAGTTATTACGATAGTTGGTATAAAAAAGGATCATGGGGAGGAACAACTATAATATCAAACGGAATTGGACAGGGAGAAGTATTAACCACACCCATTCAAATGGCAAACTTTACAGCAACTATAGCAAATAGGGGATACTTTATAAAACCTCATTTTAAAAAATCATTTACTACAACTGAAAAAGATTCTCTTTACGCCAAAAACTATACCCTTATAGATACCAAACATTTTGAAACTGTAATTGAGGGAATGCATCAGGTAGTTGAAAAAGGAACAGCAAAAATTGCACGTATAAAAGGCATTGAAGTTTGTGGTAAAACTGGAACTGTTGAGAATTTTATTCGTTTAAATGGTGAAAAAACACAACTTACTGACCACTCAATTTTTATAGCTTTTGCTCCAAAAGAAGATCCTAAAATTGCTATTACTGTTTTTGTGGAAAATGGTTATTGGGGTGGACGTTGGGCGGCTCCTATTGCTAGTTTGATGATTGAAAAATACTTAACAGGAAACGTCAAAAGAAAGTGGTTGGAAAACAGAATGCTTGAAGGCAGTCTTTTGAAGGAATATGCCAAACCTACTTCTGGAATACCGTTTACGATAAATGAATAAAAATATATTTTTCCGTTTAGACTGGCTGAGTATTATGCTCTATCTACTATTAGTTTCATTTGGCTTAGTCAACATTTACTCTTCTGGCTTTTCAAATACAACAATCCTATTTTGGGATCCCGATTACTTAGTTGGAAAACAATTTTGGATTTTCATAGCGTGTCTAATAATTCTTCCCCTCATACTGGCTGTAAAATCAAATTTTTTTGAACATCTTACATATATTTTTTATGGTATATCAATATTTAGCCTTTTGGGCCTTTTTATTTTTGGGGAAACTATTTCGGGTGCAACCTCATGGTACTCTTTAGGAAGTTTCAGTCTTCAACCCTCTGAATTTGCTAAAATTACAACGGCAATGGTAGTGGCTTTAAATCTAGGTTCATTCCAAAACGACTTGAAAAAAAATACTCATTTATTAAAAATTATTTTATTGGTTTCCCTTCCAATGTTATTGATCATACTTCAGCCAGATGCTGGCTCTGCACTAGTCTTCATGGGAATATTTTTTGTGCTTATTAGGGAAGGACTTAATCTTAAATTTCTCTTTTTAGCAATGGGTTTAATACTAATTTTTATTCTTACACTTTTATTTAGCCCCTTGAACTTATCTTTAGTAATGGGATTTATTTTTTTCATCATATATAATCTGATAAAAAAAAGATATCCCAAAACAAAAAAAAATCCCTTTATTTCAACATTAATTTTTGGAATAGTATTCTCCTATTCTGTTAGTCTTATTTTCAATACTGTTTTTGAACAAAGACACAGAGATCGTTTTAACATTATTTTAGGTCTCGAAACAGATTCAAGAGGAATCGGCTACAATATAAATCAATCTAAAATTGCTATTGGTTCAGGGGGGTTTAGTGGAAAAGGCTTTCGCAATGGTTCACAAACAAAAGGAAATTTTGTTCCAGAACAAGAGACAGATTATATTTTTAGTATTGTGGGAGAGGAATGGGGGTTTCTAGGAAGTGTAACCCTAATTCTTTTATTTGTAACACTTATTTTTAGAATAATTTATAAAGCGGAACGACACTCTTCTGCTTATGCCAGAGTATTTTCATATACATTTGCAAGTATGCTTTTTGTTCACTTTTTTATAAATATTGGGATGACATTGGGCCTAGTTCCCACTGTAGGAATCCCATTACCTTTCATTAGTTATGGAGGGTCAAATTTGCTAGCCTTTAGTTTAATGTTGTTTATTTATTTAAACTTTGACGCCAATAGACTAGACTATTAAAACTATTTAGCGTTTACATCAAAGGCATCACGTAAGCTACTTCCTAAAATCATAAAAGCAAGTACTAAGCTCATAATAGCAAGTCCAGGAAGTACTGCTAAATATGGCTTTCCTAAAAGTAAATATCTAAAATGATCTTTGACCATACCTCCCCAACTTGGTATTGGTGGTTGAGCGCCAATTCCCAAAAAACTTAACCCACTTTCCATTAAAATAGCACTTGCAAAATTAGCTGCAGAGATAACAATTAATGGTGCAATAAGCATTGGTAAAATATGTTGAGATAAAATTCTCACATGTGAAAAACCAAGAGCAGCCCCTGCCTGAATATAAAGCTGCTCTTTAACTGATTTTACCTGTCCTCGAACAAGTCTTGCTACCTCAACCCACATAGTAAGTCCTACGGCAACAAATACTTGCCAAAAGCCACGCCCTAAAGCTAAGGTAATGGCTATAACCATTAACAAGGTTGGAATAGACCAAGTGATATTTATTAGCCACATAATAACACGATCAATCCAACCACCAAAATATCCAGCAATTGCACCTAAAAAAACACCTAACACTAACGATATAAAAACAGCCACAAATCCTATTGAAATAGAAATTCTCGAGCCTATCAAAAGTCTACTTAATAAATCACGGCCATATTTATCAGTCCCTAAAATAAATTGTTTTTTAATTAAATAATTTGATTTAATAACACTTTTATTTGCATCCCCCAGAAAGCTACTAAAAAATATTTTTTCATAGTAATCTGTTGCGTTACCATATCGTTTATAGGCTAGCCCATCTTTAAACCACTTAATATCTTGAACAGGTATTTCTTCATTTGGATTATTATTCCCTGATAAGAATAAATAAGATTTTTTTCTTTTTTTTTGTGGAATGATTAACATTTCACAAGAAAATCCAGGGGGCTGAGAGTGAATGGAAAGATGCATTTGATTTCCATAAGCCGTTTTATCGGGCGCTAAAAAATACGCGAATATTGCAATGAGTGTAACTATAATAATAAAAAGTAAACTACCTATAGCCCAAGAATCTTGCTTGAATTGATAGAGTGCGCGCTTAAACTCCAAAATATATTTTAGTTTTTAACTTCAGCTATTATATTATTACCACTAAGTTGAGTAGATAAATCTTTCAGTATTTCTATAGCTTCTGAAATATAAATATCCTTTTTAAGGGATTTTTGCCAGCGCTTTCTTTTGATAATTAAATCATCATTCACTTCAGCTTGTAATCCTGCTTCTGGCAACCACTGAAATTCTAAAGAGGATTCGTAATCACCTAACTTCTTAAAGCGTTCAGAATAGGTTTTATTCGATTCTCTCGTTGCTTTGTAGGATGTGAAATCTAATGAATAAGTATAATTTTCTTGTTGCTTTTTAATCCATAAAGCCTGTTCATCAATTAGAGTTAAAATTGGATTATCTTTTACACGTTGCTTACTTCTGGATAAAGAATATTCATAATTATTCAGGCCTTCAAATGTTTTGTAAAGAGCTGGTGAAATGCTGTCCCAAGCCAAGGGATTATCTTGATCTTTTTCTCCCATCTCAACGTAAGCATAGCGGTTTGGAAAAACAACATCACTTTTAACTCCTTCTAGCTGTGTCGAACGACCATTAATTCTATAAAACTTATCAGTAGTTACTTTAAGGGCTCCTAAATCACCATAGGTTCCTCCAGTAATCATTCTATTGAGATCAAAAACGTTTTGAACAGTCCCTTTACCAAACGTTTGCTTACTTCCCAAGATGATAGCCCTTTTATAATCTTGCAAAGCGGCAGCAATTATTTCTGAAGCTGAGGCTGAAAATTCATTTACTAGAATCACAAGAGGCCCATCCCAAACAATCCTGGGATCTATATCTTTTAAAACTTCTTTTTTTCCACCCGTGCTTTTTACCTGAACAACGGGTCCTTCCTTTATAAAATAACCTGCCATTTCAACTACTGTTTTGAGTGAACCACCGCCATTATTTCTTAGATCTAGAATAATTCCTTTTACATTTTTCTGTTTTAACTGCTCTAATTCTTTTTTAACATCAGTTGCAGCATTGCGTTGGTTGTAATCTTGGAAATTAACATAAAATTTAGGCAACTCAATCAATCCAAAAGATTCCTTATCATTTGTAATTAAGGAAGAACGAGCATAAGTCTCTTCAAGAATTACTACATCACGAGTTACTTTAACATCTTCAATTGAACCATCCACACGCTTAATAGTTAAAATTACTTGGGTGCCTTTTGGACCTTTTATAAGTTTGATAGAGTCATCTAAACGCATACCTGAAATATCTACAGCCTCCTTATTTGGTTGGGCAACTTTCAAAATAATATCTCCTATTTCTAATAATTCATCTCTCCAAACAGGCCCACCAGAAATAACCTCAACAATTTTTACTTCTTGATTTCTTTTTTGTAAACGAGCTCCAATTCCTTCAAATTCTCCAGACATACTAGCGTCAAAACGATCTTTATCGTTTGGTGCTAGATAAGAAGTATGTGGATCAAATTGTAACACAATTGAATTAATGTAAATTGAAAACCAATCTTTACGATTCAAATCATTGTAACGTTCAAAAAAAGCATCCATATTTTCTGAAATTATTTCTCTTGCTTTTACTTCAAGTTCACTGTCTGTTTTCATTACATAGGATACGTCTATTTCTAATTTTTGAACCTCTTCGTCTTTTTTAGAGGTGAAGCGCTCCAAGGCATTTAACTTAAGTCGCTTGCGCCATATGGATCTTAATTCAGTTAGATTATTTGCATACGATGCTTTTTTAAAGTCTAAATTAATTTCATCTTTAATTGAAAAATCAAAAGGAGTTTCTAAAAGAGATTTATAAAATCCTTCAACTTGAGACATACGTTCCATCAACTTTTCAAATGAAAGATTAAAAAACTCTACTTGAGTGTTTTTAATCTCATCATCAATTAGATGACGATAGAAATTAAATGAATTAATATCTGATTTTAAGAAAAAACGATGTTGTCCATCAATATTTTCAAGATAACTCATGTATGCATTTTCAGAAAATACATCATTGATATCTTTGGGGTCGAAGTGTCCACGATCTAAAACATAGGATATAATCTCTAAAAGTAATTTATCCTTGTTTGGATTCTCTTTTTTTAGGGTAATCCCAAAAACGAAACCACTCAAAAGAATAAAAGATAAGATCCAAACAAAAGGTCTCATTGATAAAATTTTTAATATCATTCTCATAAGCTCTAAATATACATATATTCTTATAATTCATTTGTTAATATTGTTTTAAAAGAAAGCCCTTAAAGATTTCTTACATTTACTGTGAAAAAAAATTTATGACGTCTAAACCCTTAATATTGGTAACAAATGACGATGGAATTACCGCTCCTGGAATTCGAATGCTCATTGAAGTTATGAACGAAATCGGAGAGGTTATTGTTGTTGCACCAAACAGTCCTCAGTCTGCTATGGGTCATGCTATAACAATAAACTCAACGCTTCACTGTAGTAAAGTAACTGTTTCAGATGGACCACAAAAAGAGTATAGTTGCTCTGGCACACCTGCAGATTGCGTAAAACTTGCAGTCAACGAATTATTAGACAGAAAGCCTGATTTATGCGTCTCGGGTGTTAACCACGGATCTAATTCTTCTATTAATGTTATTTATTCAGGGACAATGAGTGCCGCATTGGAAGCAGGAATAGAAGGAATACCTGCTATTGGATTTTCATTAATGGATTTTCGATGGAATGCAGACTTTCATCCATTAAAAAAATTCATAAAACAAATAACACTTGAGGCGCTTCTGAAAGGAATTCCTCGAGATATTGTTTTAAATGTAAATTTTCCAAAATTAAAAGAAAAAGAAATTAAGGGCATTAAGATTTGTCGCCAAGCAAAAGCAAATTGGGTAGAAGAATTTGATAAAAGAACAAACCCTATGGGCAAAGAATATTATTGGCTTACTGGAACATTTGTTAATGAAGATAAAGGGGAAGATACTGACGAATGGGCATTAGAACAAGGATATGTCTCTATTGTACCTACACAATTTGATTTTACAGCACATCATAGCATTCAACAACTAAATACATGGGACTTATAAAAGACAAATATTTCCTCTGGGGAATTTTTACCGGTTTACTGTGGACAATTTTTGGTGTTATAATAATTGTTTTTTTTCTTTCAGAATCGTCAATAGAGACTAGCTTAGTGACGATTTACCAACAAAATAAATTAAGTGGACTCATCTCTATTGCTTCATTAATCAACCTACCTGTCTTTTTTCTTGCACTTAAAAAAAATAAAATATCATTTGCTAAGGGTCTAGTAACACTATCAATTGCAATGGTATTAGTTATCACTTATTTGAAAATTAATGCTTCCTAAATTTATTCAGTGAAATATTATCTCATTTCTGGGGAAGCTTCAGGGGATTTGCATGGTTCCCATCTTATAAAAGCTCTTAAAAAAGTTGATTCTAAAGCTACTTTTCGAGCATGGGGTGGTGATTTGATGGAACGAGAAGGGGCTTTTTTAGTAAAACACTATCGCAAACTTGCTTTTATGGGGTTTTGGGAAGTTATTTCACATTTACCTGACATTTTAAATAACATTGCGTTTTGTAAAAAAGACATTATTAATTATAATCCTGAGGTAATTATTTATATTGATTATCCCGGTTTTAATCTAAGGATTGCTGAATGGGCTAAAAAGAAAAAATTTGAAAACCATTACTATATAAGTCCACAAGTTTGGGCTTGGAAAGAAAATAGAATCCATAAAATGAAGGAAAATTTGGATGCTCTTTATGTAATTTTACCTTTTGAAAAAACTTTTTTTGAAAATAAACATCAATTTTCTGTCCACTACGTAGGGCATCCTTTACTAGATTATATTCCTAAATATCCTAAAAACAATACATTTAATCAAGACCATGCTATAGTATCGGAGAAACCTATTATAGCTCTTCTTCCAGGAAGTCGTATTCAAGAAATAAAAAAAATGTTGCCACTTTTCGTTAGAGTTGCAAAATATTTTTCAGAATATCAATTTGTTATTGCGGGTGCCCCAGGAATTAATATAGATCAATATAATATATTTACTGATACTACCTCAATGAAAATAGTCTACAATAGCACATATGATCTACTTCAACACAGCACTGCTGCTCTTGTAACAAGTGGAACTGCAACACTCGAAACAGCACTATTTGGTGTACCTCAAATAGTGTGTTATCGTAGTAGTTCCCTTAGTTATTGGATCGCTAAAAGAATCGTTAAGCTGAAATTTATTTCACTTGTAAATTTAATTTTAAATCGTTCAGCTGTTATAGAATTAATTCAAGATTCCTTGACAGAAGAAAGTCTTAGGCATCATCTTAAAGATCTTTTAAAAACTTCTAGTACTAAAAAAATAGAGAAGGAATATCTAGCATTAAAAATCATTTTAGGAAAAGGTGGGGCAAGTAGTAAAACTGCCCAACTTATCTTCGATCAGGTGAGTAAAAAGAGTCTTTAAAATCCTGAAATAAATCATAACACACTGTCTGAAGAGACTGTTTTCAATATTATTTTTTATAATGCTTTGAATTACGGTAAATAAATTATTAAGTATATAAAAAATGACCAAATGATTACTGAAAATTATCGCTAAAGAAGGTGTACTAGAAATTATCCTCGAAAACGAGGAATAAAGCTCTTTTTATAATTTTCGAAATCTTCAGGCTTAGAAAAAATTTGATAATCTCCCTGTTTTATCATTTTAAGAAATAATTCTAGTTGCTTGGGCTTTTGATAACCTACAACGGGCATTATAGGTGCACCATTTTCGGTTAAAAAAACCATTGTTGGGTAGCCTTTTACTCCTAAAAACTGAGTGAATTGATGGGTAGCGTTCCTGCCCTTTCTATTAATATCATAATTAGGATTTGAAAATTTTTGATTATAAAAATTAATCTCTTCTTGTCCTTCTGCATTAAATTTTACAGCATAATAATGTTCACTAATATAACTTGAAACGTCTGGATTTTGAAAAGTATTTTTATCTAGTAACTTACAAGGTCCACACCAATCGGTATAAACATCCATGAAGATTTTTTTAGGTATTTTTTTTTGAGCTTCCATGGCCTCTGCTAGAGTCAACCATTCTATTTGTTGGGAACTAATAGTAGTTGTAAATAAAATAAAAGCGATGAACAGTATTAGATTTATTTTCATAGATTAATGAATATTTCCCATTAATTTTTTAAGTAAAGGTGCGGTTAATAAAACAATAATACCTGCTCCAATTGCATATTTAGAAATAAGATCAAAACCTCCAATATAAATATTTAAAGTATCCATTCCTCCCACATTAATATCTTCACTTTCAATTGCTAATTGTTTACCAATAAAACCAACTAATTGAAATGCATATGCAGAAGATAAAAACCAAACACCCATCATAAAGGCTACCATTCTTTTAGGAGATAAATCTGTTATTTTAGATAAGCCAACAGGCGACATAAATAGTTCTCCAACAGAAAGTAAAAAATACATTAATAATAAATAATTAAAAGGCACCATTCCATCTTCATTGGCAGCATTGCCACTCATTGCTAGTATAAAGAAACTAATCCCAGCAAAAAGTAATCCAAAACCAAATTTATAAGGAGTTCTTGGATTTATTTTACGTTTATTTAAGACCGTCCACATCCAAGATATTGGAAGTGCTAACAAAATAATAAACATTGAATTTAAAGAATTTGTTTGGGCTGCATCCAAATAAGTAAGCATCACATTTCTAGAAGCAAATAGAGTAATTACACTACCTGATAGCTCATGAAAACCCCAAAAAAGGGTCATAAATAGTGTAATGGCTATAGCAACAAGTAACTTCTTCCGTTCTTCTAAAGTTACCTTGCTTAAAACAAAAGCCAAATAACCTATAATAAATATTCCAACTATTTTAAAAATTAGATTAACAATATTTTGATCTCCAAACATTCCTCCAGCTGCTGCCTTATAGCTTGCTAAAAGAATTGCAATTAAAGGAGCAGAAAGAAATGCTATAATTGTAATCCAATTTCCTTTGGTAACTCCAAAGGTTTTTATTAATAGTTTTTCTTTAGAGGGAGCGATTCCTTGAGCGCCAAAAACACCATCTTTAATTCCTTTCCAAAAGAACAATAAACCGGTTAACATACCAAACCCTGCTAATCCAAATCCGTAATGCCATCCATAAGCACTTCCTAGCCATCCACACAATAATGGGGCGATCCATCCACCTATATTAATTCCCATATAAAAAATGGTAAATCCAGAGTCTTTCCTTGAGTCTTTTTCACCATAAAGCGATCCTACAAAAGTTGAGATATTTGGTTTAAAAAAACCGTTTCCAATAACAATAAAACCAAGAGCAAGAAAAAAAGCATAATCATTTTCTATTGCTAAGACAAAATGTCCAAGTGCCATTAAAGAACCTCCCAGAAAAATGGATTTTCTAAACCCTAAAATGACATCAGAAATTCTACCTCCCACTACTGTGGATGCATAAACTAAAGAACCGTAAGAAGCGTATACTGCAGCGGCTGCAAAATCCCTTTCAACTAGTTCTAGGAAAATTACATTAACCATGTAAAGAGTCAACAAGGCACGCATTCCATAGAAGCTAAAGCGTTCCCATAGCTCTGCAAAAAATAAATAAAACAAACCTTTTGGATGTCCAAATAATGTATCATTCTGGATTTGGTTTACAGAAGTCGGTGTTGTCATATATGGTTTTCTAAAGATTTTGGTATATAAAGTTAGTCATTTTAGTGTACAGATGGTTTCGAGTATTTCCTCCAAAAATTCCGTGGTTTTTATCAGGGTATATCATCCATTCAAATTGCTTGTTTGCTTGAATTAGGGCCTCCACCATTCGCATTGTATTTTGAACATGAACATTATCATCCCCTGATCCATGAATAATTAAAAATTTACCGTCCAGTTGATCTGCATAATTAAGAGGTGAATTTAAGTCATAACCTTCTGGGTTCTCATCAGGAGTTCGCATAAAACGCTCTGTATAAATAGTATCATAAAAACGCCAATTAGTTACAGGAGCTACTGCAATTCCAAAAGAAAAAACATCATTTCCCTTTAGTAAGCATTGTGCAGCCATGTGTCCCCCAAAACTCCAGCCCCAAATTCCTATTCTAGAATTGTCAATAAAAGGAAAACTTCCTATTTTTCTTGCTGCTTCAATTTGATCTAATGCTTCGTACTTAACCAAATTCAAATAGGTAGCTTTTTTGAATTTAGCACCCTTTAAACCTGTTCCTTTTCCATCTACACAAGCTATAATATATCCTTGATTTGCTAATGATTTATGCCAAAGTAAACGATCATCCCCCCAGCGATTTGAAACCTCTTGTGATCCGGGTCCTGAATATTGAAACATCAAAACAGGATATTTTTTAGAAGAATCAAAATTATTAGGTTTAATAATCCACATATTTAAAGACTCTCCATTTACATTAAGTGTAGAAAATTCTTTATCTGGCAATTTGAAAGAACTTAGATTTTTAATAAGTATATCGTTATTCAATATTTGCCTTAATGGCTTATTTTTTTTTGTTGCATAAAGTGTGTAAACTGGAGGTGTTTGTTCATCTGAATACGAATGAATGTAATAAGCTCCGCCCACGCTAAAGGTTGCGCCATTCGTTCCTCTTGTTTCATGAAGAACTCGTTTTCCCTTACCCGAAAGCTTTACTGAATAAATACCTCTTTCTGTACTACTACCTTCTACGGATTGATAATAAATTTCTTTTGTTTTTTTATTAAATCCATAAAGCTCTGTTACCTCCCAATTTCCTTTAGTAACTTGGTTTAGTAAAGCTCCATTCCTGTTATAATGATACACATGATTATATCCATCGCGTTCACTAGTCCATAAAAAAGTAGCATCCTCTAAAAACTGTAAATTATCATGAATGCTTACATATGCCTCATCTTTCTCTTCCAAAAGAAGTTGCATCTTATCGGTTTTTGGACTCCATCGCCAAACTTTCAGATGATTTTGATGCCTGTTTAAGGTTTGAATAATTAAACCGTTATTTCCTTCTTCAAACTTGATACGAGGAATATAGTAGGGGGCTTCTCCTTCAAAAAAAATACGCTTCTTTTTTCTATTTTCTAGAGTAAAATGATGCAATGTAATTTTTGAATTTTCTTCTCCAGCTTTTGGATACCTGAAACGATATGGAAACTGGTAAACATCTTTTCCATAAATATCCATTGAAAAAATAGGTACTTTTGTTTCATCAAAACGCATATAAACTAACGCTGAGGAGTCTGGGCTCCAATCAAATGCTCGAACAAATCCAAACTCCTCTTCATATACCCAATCTGAAATTCCATTAAGTGTTTTATAGTCACCATCAAAAGTGACTTGAACTTTTCTTTGACTTACTAAATCTTTTATAAATAAATTTCGCTTAAATACATATGCTATTTTAGTTGCGTCTGGAGAAAATAATGGTTCTTGAATCTTATTATCAGATATTTTATGTAACTCTTTATTTTTTTTATTATATACCCAATATATTGCTTGTTTTGATCTTCTATAAATAGGGTTTACTTCGGTTTCTAAAATGATTTTTTCTTCGTTTTTCGAAAATGAATAATTAGAAAAATAAGTTATTTCTGGGAGATTATCTGAGGATACTATTACAGTTCCAGAATTAACTTTATTGAAATCGTATTGCATTACAGTGGTAGTACCTTTTTGACTAGCGGTCTCCAAAATAGTATAATTCGTTCCATTTTTCATAGATCGTATAGATTCTAATCGCACTGGATTATAATTTCCATTCCAAAGATCATTAATAGAGATAGTAGGTGGCTGTGCAAATATGAGATTTGTAAAAAAGAATAATAAAATGATTTTTTTCATATTAAAGTTCGGTATGTGCAATTTAGTGAAATCTACTCAATCATAATTTATACGAGGATTCAAAATCTGTATCTTTATAAAAAAATAATATGGCTAAGAGGATTGACGGGTTTTCCAAACTATCAAAAGAAGAGAAAATTGACTGGATTACTCACACTCATTTTAAAAACTCAACCGCTGCAGCCTCTCAGCTAAGCTCATATTGGAATTCGGATCCAAGTTTACAAACACAGCATGATGAGTTCATTGAAAACACACTCACTAACTTTTATATGCCTTTGGGTGTAGCACCAAATTTTTTAATTAACGAATCCCTCTTCACATTACCAATGGTAATAGAAGAGAGTTCAGTAGTAGCTGCTGCTGGAAATGCAGCAAAATTTTGGTTAAATAAAGGCGGTTTTAAAACAGTGGTGATTGATACCTTAAAAGTAGGACAAGTACATTTTCTGTATAAAGGAAACCCTGAACTACTTTATGCCTTTTTTGAAAAAAACAAAAAAAACCTGTTAAATGCCACTTCAGGATTGACTCAAAAAATGGAACTCCGTGGTGGAGGGATTGTAAGCTTAGATTTGGTATCTAAAACAACTGCACTTCCCAATTACTATCAATTAAATGTTCGCTTTAAAACTGCGGATGCCATGGGTGCTAATTTTATTAATTCTTGTTTAGAATCATTAGCCACAGCTTTTGAAAACCTTATAGCAAAAGAAACTTTTTTTATGGAAAAAGAAGTCTCTATTGAAATAGTAATGAGTATACTTTCAAACTATGTGCCTGAATGTCTGGTAAAAGCAAGTGTTTCTTGTTCCGTTGATGAGATTGAGCATCAAGAAGGTCTTTCTGGAAAGAAATTTGCTGAAAAAATAGTACAGGCAGTTGAAATTGCTAGTTGCGAAACTTTTCGAGCCGTAACCCATAATAAAGGAATAATGAATGGAGTTGATGCCTTAATTATTGCAACTGGAAATGACTTTAGAGCCATAGAAGCTGGGGTACATGCATATGCAGCTCGTAATGGACAATATACATCCTTAAGCAAGGCCTCTATTATTGATGATCAATTCACTATGGAGTTGATACTTCCTTTAGCCCTAGGAACTGTAGGTGGCCTTACTAAACTTCATCCAATGGTGGAATGGAGTATGGAACTTTTGGGAAATCCTGATGCCAAGAAATTAATGGAAATTGTCGCTGTAGCTGGCTTGGCACAAAATTTTGCTGCATTGCGCTCTTTGGTCACCTCAGGGATCCAGAAAGGACATATGAAAATGCACTTATTTAATATTTTAAATCAATTAGGTGCAAAACCAGTCCAAAAAGAAGCTGCTCTTAACTATTTTAAAAAAAATACGGTAAGCGTAAAGGCCGTAAGTGATTTTTTACACTCAAATGAAATATAAAACACTCTCTTTTTACGGACGTGGAAAATTATTACTTACTAGTGAATATGCAGTTTTAAGTGGTGCACGTGCCTTAGCACTGCCCTGTCAAAAAGGTCAAAAATTAACTTTTGAACCTCTAGACTCCAATGAATTATTGTGGGAAAGTTTTGATATTAACAATAATTCTTGGTTTAAAGCAAAATTTCAATTGCCTTCATGCTTTATAGTAACCTCTTCGAATACCTCGATTTCGAAGAGATTATGTTCAATATTAAGAAGAGCACAAGTACTTAATCCATGTTTTTTAAAAAGTCAAGGAGGACAGGTGAAAACATTCTTAGAATTTGAAAGACTATGGGGTCTTGGTAGTTCGTCTACCTTGGTGTCTAATATTGCACAGTGGGCAAATGTAAATGCATATGATTTATTAGAACATAGCTTTGGAGGGAGCGGCTATGATTTAGCCTGTGCAGTTTCAAAGAATCCCATTTGTTACACCAGAAATAAATTACATCCTCTTATTGAAAAAGTATCTTTTAACCCTGCTTTTAGAAAAAATTTATATTTTATATATCTTAATCAAAAGCAAAGTAGTCATAATGCCATAAAAGGAATAAAGCCTTCTACCTTTAGTAAGGAGTCCCTCAAAGAATTAAATATCATTACCAATGACATATTGAAATGTAAAACTCAGGAATCATTTAATATTCTTATTGAGAAACATGAAGGAATAATAGCTAGAATACTCCAAAAAAAGACAATTAAACAACTTTTATTTTCTGATTTTGAGGGCGCTATTAAAAGTCTTGGTGCATGGGGTGGTGATTTTATTATAGCCTCAGGGGGTTTAGATTCTCCTCGCTATTTTAATCAAAAAGGGTTTAAAACTGTTATTACTTTTGAAGAGATGATCTACTCGTGTAAATGATTTGGTAATTTTTAAATTTAAAAAAATCATAAAAAATCCAAATTAATTTAGACGGTTTTATGAAAATAAACCTCTATTTATTAATAGTAAAGTGCTCTGTTATCATCAATAGTAGCAACCGACTCTAATGCTTTAAAAACACTTTCTGTAAGTCTAGAACTAACGTTACGCATCATTTTATTGATAAAAGGAGTATAGTCTTCCAAATCATCAACTATATTTTTTTTCAATAATATTACTTTAAACACGCCATTTTCGCCTTTGATAAAATCGGAGGTTTGTCCTTCTTTTAACGCAAATGCAGCTCCTACAACATAAGGTTCGTTTCCAGCACCAACTAAGGTTGGATTCTTTTGATTTATTGCTGATGCATTTTCAATCGTAAAAATATCATCTCCCACTAGATCACCCAATGTTGTTTTATCTTTAAATTGTTTTTTAATAAGTGCTGCTTTTTTCTCTTTTTCAATGATTTTTTGTACTGAATTTTTCACTTCATCAATGTTAGCAAGTCCTTCTTTTAGGTCTGCGGTTAATTGAACAACTGCATATCCTCCTTTAGGAAGTGAAAATCTTTTAATATCGCCCACATTTGTTTCTTCTTCAAAAGCCCAACGAACAATTGTTCTTTGTCCAACCAAACCAGGTAGATTTTCTTCTAAAGCTGTAATATTATTTACAGGACGTACGACATATTTTTTTTGCTCTGCAGTGGCTATAAAATCTTTAGCATCATTTGAATCTATCTCAAATTGAGTTGCATTTCTAAAAACTTCATTTGATGTTTTATCCGATGGAACGGCAGCAGCAGTAACATCAGCAATTAATGCCAAATCATCTTTATCTGTTACCTTAATAATATGAAAACCAAACTCTGTTTCTACCAATCCAACTTTGCCAATTCTATTTTTATTAGTGAAATCATAAAATTCTTGAGCCATATCACCTTCTCCAAAAAATCCAAGATCACCCCCTCTTGTCTTGGTAGGTCCATCCGAAAATTGTTTAGCTAGATCCTCAAAATCATTTGATTTTCTTTTTGTTAAACGCAAGACTCTATTGGCTTCTCTTTTAGCTTCAGCTTTTGAACGTTCTACAGTTGCTGATGCACGAGTAGCTCCTTCATAAGAAATTAAAATGTGACTTGCCCTAAGAGATGCATTTTTCTTTAGATCAATAAGTCTGGAGATCTTAAACATATCTCCGTCACGATAAGGACCAAATACTTCTCCTTTATTTAGTTTAAATAAAATATCGGCATATTCGTTATTGAACTGCCCTCTTGAACGAAACACTGAGTCAAATGAAATTTCTGAGTATTCATCTATAAAATCTGCAATGTTTTTTGTCTTTCTAAAACCTTCAATTGTATCTGTAAGTTTTGATACATCATTATAAGCAATGCGCTCTTCTTTAAGAGCGTCTAAACGAAGCCTGATTGTGGAAAGATCGTCTTGTGTTGGGTTTTCTTCAAACAAAACATATTGTATACTCTTAGAGGCTTTTCTTTGGTAATCAGCAGCATGTGAATTTATATAATTTTTGATTTCAGAATCAGAAACCACTACTAGGCTGTCTTCTAATGTGTCAAATGGAATTTGAACATATTGGATGTTAATATTGTCATTCTCAAGATGATAACTTTGTTTTGCTTCAGTCTCTGTAATGCCTGCACTTGACATAATTAGGTCTAAATATATTTTTTGCTTTGCAACCCCAATAATACTTTCTTCTTGAAATTTCCAATTATCATAAGCAACTGGATTTTCAACTTTCATTTGAGCAATATAATCTGTAAAGATTCCAAAGTCAAAGAAACCTGCCTCATTTTGAAAATTAGGGTTACTTATAACATTTTCATCTGAAGAAATAATTTGTTCTAACTGATCTTTCCCTGCATCAATTCCCAAACTCTCAAATTGTTGTTCAAAAATAGTGTTTCTTAATGCTTGATTCCAAACCAAATTTACAGATTGTAATGTTGAATAGTTATATGTTCTCTCTGTTTGCTCAACCATCTGACGGAAAAAGTTTATTTCAACTTCATCATCATTGATTACTGCAACAGGGTCAGTGGGTCCTGTCGTTGCAGAATTTGCACCAAAAACTCCTGAGATTACAAATGCGAAAAGCGCCATTCCGATTACTAAAATCAAGAAAATGGATCGCTGTCTAATTTTTCCTAAAACGGCCATAGTTGATACTTTTGATAGTCTGCGAAATTAAGGTATTCCTTTGAATTAAGAAAGCGCATTGTCTTTAAATAGTTTTCTCAGAGAAAAAGGATTAACTCATTTCTGTTTTGGTTAGTGTAATCTGCTCCAATTTAGTGGCAGATACTTTTTCGATTTTCATTGTAAAAGGAGGAATTTCAATATAAGTATCTTTATCAGGAATTTCACCTGTAGTATAAACTATCATTCCTCCTAAAGTTTCATAAAATTCACTTTCCGGCAAATCTAAGTCATACTTTTGATTGAGATAATCTACTTCTAACCGTGCTGAAAAAGAAAATGAATTTTCCGTTAATTGTTTTTCTAAATGGGCAATGGTATCGAATTCATCTTCAATTTCACCAAATAATTCTTCTACAATATCTTCCACCGTTACTATCCCTGAAGTTCCTCCATACTCGTCAATAACTACAGCTATACTTTTGTGTTGACGTGTTAATAATTTCAATACATCGTTTACAAGCATTGTTTCTGGAATATAAGCAACAGGCAGTAATATATTTATAAGAGTTTTAGGTTTTTTAATAATCTCAAAAGCATGAACGTATCCTAAAATATGGTCGATAGTTTCTTTGTAAACAGGTATTTTAGACAAGCCGGTAGAAATAAACAATGCTTTAATATCTTCAATAGAGGTTTTTTCTTCAACCGCAATAACCTCTGCACGTGGAACCATCGCTTCCCTTGTTTTAACTTCAGAAAAATCTAATGCATTTTGGAAAATTTTAATTTCAGAATCCAGATTATCTTTGTTATTATAAGACTCAAGCTGTTCATCAATATAGTTTCCTAATTCTACTTTTGAAAAAGACAATTGAACTTTATCTGAACCTGTTTTAAAAAATTGCTTAAGAATTACATCTGTAAATTCAATAATTAAAAAAGTAATAGGGTAAAACAATGCATAAAAAAAAGCTACTGGAATTGAGAATATTTTTATAAAAGTATTTGCATATAACTGAAAGAAAACTTTCGGTAAAAACTCAGCGGTTAATAATATAATTGCTGTAGAAATTAATGTTTGATAAAAAACAATAAGTAAGCTAGCTTCTCCTGACAAAAAGGTCTGTGGATAAAATATCTGTAAAATTCTGTCCCCCATAAAAATTCCATAAAGTACTAAAGCCACATTATTTCCAAGCAGCATTGTAGCAATAAATCGGGAGGGTTTTTTGGTAATACTTTTTAAGACTTTAGAGGTAAAACCTTGTTGTGATTTTTCAATCTCAAGATAAATTCGGTTTGAAGAAACAAAGGCAATTTCCATGCCTGAAAAAAAGGCAGAGAGAATCAAGCACACAATAATAATTAAATCTGTTTGGATCATTTAGATGAATTGGACCGCTTGTCAAATTTCTTTCGATAATGTCTTCTAAAAATAGCCATAAAAATTGAAACACCTGCGAAACCTATAAACAGAATGGCTCTTGAAGGTTCACTATTCCATTTTACAAAGGCTTCATATATTGATATAACTGCAATTACCCAATATAGTATTTCAGAAATTAGATGTTTTTTCATTTCTATTTTATGGTGTCTAAAGGTTCTGAAACAGTTATGGTTCCAATTAGGTTTCCTGTCTGGAATTTAGTAAAATCTTTATTTGTATCCAATCTGAGGGCGTCAAAATCGTAGTCTTTATCTTTAAATTTAAAGGGTTTTTCAGTGAAGAGCCACTCAGTTTGCGCATCCCAAAAAAGTTGGTTTGTTGTAAGTAAAGAACCGTCATGTGATTTCAATTGAACATTCCCTCTAAGATCAATAATTTTAGTTTCATCATAAAGAATTCCATAATCTGCTAACACTTCATTTTCATTACCAGCAGTATCAAAAAAAACTACTTTAAGGCCTTCTGGAAATTCTGCATAACGAAAACTAAGGTTGGTAAAGTCCACGTGTTTAGGCGCTGTTAAAATTGCTTGAATTTTCATGGAATCAGTATAAATCATCCTTATATTGTGTGCAGTAGCTAAAGGATCCTGGCGGACAATACTAAGTTCTTTTAATACATCAGAATTATCTTCACAGGAAACTGTAAGAGCTATGATTAAAATTATAACTCTTAGTAAATTATTTAATAAAAAATTTTTCATTTTTTAAAGTGAAGGCACCTTAATACTTCTATTAATCCAGCAGCTAAATGTTATTGTTGTTCCTTCATTTCCCTCTGTAAATATATCTGTTTTACTTGGTGCTCTTCCACCATAACTTTTAGTAGTTTGAGTGACTATTTTCTTAAGTGAAGAATCCACCCTTCCAGCTTTTCGAGCTGTTTGTTCTGCAAGCCAGTATACCGCACGCTTATTAAATTGAGAATCACCACATTGATTAGCGCTTTCTGCATACAAACTAGCAATCAATAAATAGGCTCGCCCTAATGAGGGTTGATATTTTAATGCCTTGTTAGCATAATTTCGAGCAGATGATTTTCTTCCATTAGCTTTGAATTTATTTGCAATCTTCATTAAAATTTTAGCCTTCTTGTAGTTGTCCTCTTCTAAGATTATTGACTCCTCATAGTACTTTAAAGCTTCTTTAGAACTTCCTCTCTTATCATTTAACAATCCAAGATAATATGCGGAATCAGCTGAGGGATCTAAAGCATGAAGAGCCTCCACTAAGGTCACAAACAATGGGTCATCAGAACATTCTTTACTATCCATTCTACTAGCTGCACGTTTTAACCAAATAACATCTCCTTTATTTGCATCAAAGTTTTTCTGATATAAAGGAATTAGATTTTCACATGTAGCTTCCTTGACTATAATTGCATCAAGATTTCTCAAGTAAGTTCCAATTGCATTTGAATTTACATTATACACTCTTTTGTTTCTGATTTCTTTACTAGATAAAGCAGTTCCAGATTCTTCTTTCTTAAGTAGAATATCTAATTTTTTAGCTAGTGCCGTACTTTCAATATCAAATTTTTCTGAAACCTCCTCGTATTTTTCAAATAATAACTCCATTGTTACTTCTTGGTCACCAGCTTTGTAACGGTCGAAGTATGTTTTAAAATAGTTGTATAATAATTTGGGGTTTGTGAAACTTACAGGATCTTTTTTATAGGCCATATCAAAAGTGTCGTAGACTTCTTTTAATGTTCCAATCTTAAAATCTAAGAGGGCTTGAGCTTTTTTACTTAAAACATCACCAATAACACTCTTATTTCTTCTTTTAGGAAAATATTCAATCCATTCTCCGTAAAGTTTAATGATGTCTTCTTTTGCAGAATTCACCTCCTCAGGTGTTCCGTTTTTAATAAGGTCTTTTAATATTCTTTCACCATAAGAATAAATAGCTGCATTAATTGAAGGACAGTTTGTTCTAACCTTCATCCATGGTTGGAAAGCCGACTTATAATTTTTTACTTTTGCAAACTCTGCAAAGATTGATAAATCTTGCATGCACATATCAGTATCTTGGGCTAATACAGGCAAATGAAATAAAAGAGTTAAAACCATTACTCTTAAAACAAGTATCTTTTTCATTTTATTAATTTTAATTATACTTTCTTTTAATAAACCAAATATCGTTTAACGATAATCCAACGCGCAAGGCAATGAGGGATTCTTTCACCAAATTATCTTCTTTTTGACCACGTTGGCTTAATTCAAGGCCAACATTAACGTTTGAAAGGCCTCCTAAAGGTAATCCCATTCCAAAAGATATGCCAGTTTCTGTTAAAGGAATGTTATTTATGATTAAACCCATTTGTTCAGAACGAAAACCAAATCTATAAACAACTCTACTCCAGAAATTTGTAAATGAAGTATAATTTGGAATATAAAATCCTCCTACAGACCATTGTTTAGAATCTCTATAGCTGATGTTTTCACGTTCAAAAAAATTATTCTCAAAATTAGCTGATTTAATTAAATTTCTTTGAATTCCTAAAAACCATTTTTTATTTTTCCCAAAACCCACACCAGCACGTATTGTTTCCGAAATATCTAAAGAAGTTTTTTCTAGACCAAAAGGCTGAAGATCAACTTCAACAAAATCTGAAAGTGACTCACTTAGAAGTGATTGGGTGTAAAATATTTGGTCATTTTGAGATGTTAGTGACGCCTCTGGTTGATAGGAAAGCATTCCTTGGAGCTTGAAATTCTTTTTGATAGGAATAATTGTTTGTGCAGAAAGTAAGAAGTTTAATCCTGACAAACTAGATTGATTTGTAAGAAAAGTCCCGTTGTCTATTCCCTCTGTAAACTGACCTGTTCTGTAAAATAAATTCCCAAAATTATAATTGATCGTAGCCCCAAAAGAAAGAAATTTTGTTAGCGGAACCCCTACTGATAAATAGGTTTGGTTTACACCCCCAGTTCCTTCATAGCGATTTAATGTTTCAAAACCAACTACTCCGGAGACACCTTCAATTCTATAGCCCACAGAAGAATAAGGAATTATACCAAATCCAAATCCAAAAATTCCTGCAGGAATACTAACCGATAGATAGTCAAGAGAAGCAGTATCAGCATTTGTAGATTCTGTAATAGAAGCAATATTATTGTTCTGGTAATTTACACCAACTGAGTAGGTAGTTAATTTCAAAAAAGCATAACTAGCTGGGTTATTTAAATTTGCATGAATAGAATCTGTAAAGACGTCTAAACCTCCCATATGCCTAGTTGCCTGAGTTCCATTAAAGTTACGCTCTCCCAATCCGCCTGAAGAATAAGGGGATGCTGAACCGCTTTGAGCTAACACCATGCTAGTCATTAAAACACAGAGAAGAGACCAATTTGTTTGTGTCATGAAATTGAATTCATTAATAGTATATGATTCAAACCTTTAGCTAAAAAATTTGACTGGGCAAATATGCTATTTTTAAATGGTTTTGGCAACATTTCTGCATCTCCACCTGTTAAAATAATAGTTAAATACTCATATTTTAGTTGATAAGCTTCAATCACACCTTTTAATTCATTGATAATTCCATTATAAACTCCTGAATGAATTGCTGATTCTGTTGATCTCCCATGGTCTTCTTTTATTTTTTTTGGGATTAATAGAGGTAGTTTCCCTGAATAGTCATGCATACTTTTATAACGCGTTGAAAAGCCCGGACTAATTGATCCCCCTTGATGTATCCCATCTCTATTCAATAGATCATAGGTTATGCAACTTCCTAAATCAATTACTAGAACATCTTGTTTTGGATATAAATATGCACTTGCGGCCAATAAGGCAATGCGATCTTCTCCTAACTCTAGCGAGGGGTTATAGCATGTTGTGAAAGGTAATTTTAAATCAATTGAGCAACGAAACAATTGAAACTTTTTTAATGCAAATTGTAGTGGTTTTTCTAAAGAACCATTAACATCTGAAAGTATTGCTTTTGATAAACTTGGATAGATTTTCTTTATTTTATTTAACGAAACTTCCCAATTGATCAATTCTTCTGAAAAAGCATCTAAAATAATATCATCGTCAAACAAATAGTATTTAATTCGTGTATTACCGATATCAATAATGAGTTGCATCTATTTAATTTATTCAACTTTTAAAATTACAAAGAAAATGGACAGAAATGTTTTTTCTAAGACAAAAGGCGTTTATATTTGCACTTGCATAAAAGCGGGGTACCTTAGCTCAGTTGGTAGAGCAAAGGACTGAAAATCCTTGTGTCCCTGGTTCGATTCCTGGAGGTACCACA